>DASZFE010000093.1:0-7623 GCA_035940155.1 Solirubrobacteraceae bacterium
TGGAGCGGCAGGCGACGGTCCGACGTACTTCTTTCCTCTAAATGGGCATCTTCAGCTATCTGACAGGTTTCGGCGGCCGCGACATGGCGGTCGACCTGGGAACGGCCAACACGCTCGTGTACGTCCGCGGGCGGGGGATCGTCCTCTCGGAGCCGAGCGTGGTGGCGATCGACTCGCGCACGGGCGAGGTCCACGCGGTCGGGATCGAGGCGAAGCGGATGCTCGGCCGTACGCCGGGCACGATCCAGGCGATCCGCCCCCTGAAGGATGGGGTGATCGCGGACTTCGACGTGACGGAGGAGATGCTGAGGCACTTCATCCAGAAGGTCCACCAGAACCGCTTCGCGCACCCGCGCGTGGTGGTCTGCGTGCCCTCGGGGGTGACGGGCGTGGAGAAGCGCGCGGTCGAGGAGGCGTGCCTATCGGCGGGCGCGCGCGCGGCGTACCTGATCGAGGAGCCGATGGCCGCGGCGATCGGGGCGGGGCTCCCGGTGGGCGAGCCGACGGGCTCGATGGTCGTTGACATCGGTGGGGGGACCTCGGAGGTCGCGGTGATCTCGCTCGGGGGGATTGTGGTCTCGCAGTCGATCCGGGTCGGCGGGGACGAGATGGACGAGGCGATCATCAACTACGCCAAGCGCGAGTACAAGCTCCTGATCGGCCAGCAGACCGCGGAGGAGCTGAAGCTCGAGATCGGCTCGGCGTGCCCGATGCAGGAGGAGCTCCAGGCGGAGATCCGCGGGCGCGACATGGTGGCGGGGCTGCCGAAGACGGTCGTGCTGACCAGCGAGGAGATCCGCGAGGCGCTCGACGAGCCGGTCGCGCAGATCGTGGACGCGGTCAAGGAGACCCTCGACCGCACGCCGCCGGAGCTCGCCTCGGACATCATGGACCGCGGGATCATGCTCGCGGGCGGCGGCTCGCTGCTGCACGGCCTCGACGAGCGTCTGCGCGAGGAGACCCAGATGCCCGCGCACCTGGCGGAGTCGCCGCTGACGTGCGTCGCGGTCGGCTCGGGCCGGTCGCTGGAGGAGTTCGAGACGATCCACCGCGCGAACCGCAAGACGCGCAACCGTCGCCGAAGGTGAGCGGTGGAGGGTTCGGCGGGCGCGGGGGCGTCCGGGACGAGACGCGGAGCGGTACGCGGGCGCGCCGGGCCGCGTACCCTTTGCCTTCTTTGAGCTGAAGGCTGCGGGAGGTCGGTACTCGATGTACGACAAGACGGTCCGGCGTCGACGCGCGGTGCTCGGGGTGCTCGTGGCGCTCTCGCTGATACTCCTGACGGCGTACTTCGGGGAGGCGCCCGGGGGTGGCCTGCACTCGGTGCAGCGGGGCTTCTTGACGGTGATCGCGCCGATCCAGGACGGGGCGAACAAGGCGCTGAAGCCCGTGCGGGACCTCTTCGGCTGGGTCGGGGACACGCTGCACGCGAAGAGCCAGCGCGATGATCTGCTCAGGCAGAACGAGCGGCTGCGCGCGCAACTGATCGCCAAGCAGTTCGACGAACGCTCCTACCGGGAGCTGCTCGCGCTGTACCACCTCGACGAACGGATCGGCGCGCGTGGCTACTCGCCGGTGACGGCGACGGTCATCGCGAGCTCCCCGATCATCTGGTACGCGACGATCACGATCAACGCGGGGACCTCGCGCGGGGTGAGGGTGAACGACCCGGTGATCAACGGGGAAGGGCTGATCGGGAAGGTGACCCTCGCGGCCTCCGACGGGGCCCAGGTGAGCCTGATCACCGACAGCGCCGTGGGGGTCACGGCGATGGTGAGCGCGAGCGGGGCGACGGGAATCCTGCAGCCGAAGGTGGGAGACCCGAGCGACCTGCTGCTCCAGTACCTCCCGGCGGGGGCGAGCGTGAGCCCGGGCGACTACGTCGTCACGGCGGGATCGGTCGCGGGGAAGAGCGAATCGCTCTACCCGCCCGGGATACCGATCGGACAGGTGAGCTCGGTGGAAGAGGAAAGCCCGTACAAGCCCGTGAACGTGCGCCCGCTGGCGAACCTCCACAACCTCGACGTGGTGCAGGTCCTGACGAACATCCACGGCGGGGGGCACGTGTCGACGGGAGGGGCGGGGTGAGCCCCAGGGGCTTCCTGCTTGGGCGCCTCGCGGTGCTCTCGGTCGTGCTGGTGTTCGTGCAGATCGGGGTCGTCTCGGAGGTCCCGGTGCTCGGCGTGACGGTCGATCTCTCACCGCTCGTGGTGGCCTTCGTGGGGCTGCTCTGCGGTTCGGTCCTCGGGGCGATGAGTGGCTTTGCGATCGGGCTGCTGGTGGATCTCGCGCTGATGCAGACGCTCGGGGTGACCTCGCTGATCTTCACGGTGATCGGCTACGGGGCGGGTCGCCTGCGCGAGCTGCGCGACCCCCAGGCGGTCTTCACGCCGCTGCTCGTTGGCGCGGCGGGCGCGGCGGTCGCGCTGGTGGGGTACTCGCTGGTCGAGTTCCTACTCGGCGTCGAAGCGCCCGTGAGCCTCGATCTGCTGCGCCAGATCGTCCTGGGGATCGCGATCGACACGGTCATCGCACTGCCGCTCTGGGCGCTCGTGCGCAGGTTCCTCTCGCCGAGCCTCCCCGAGGACCCCCGCCGCCGCCGCCGTCGCGCGTACACGACCGGCGGCCTGAGCCCGCTCTCGCGTCCATGAGCGCGACCCGGCCGACTCTCACGGAGCCGCGCGTGGGCGCCTCGCCCCAGCTCGCGCTGCGCGTGGCGATCATCGGGGGCGTCGCGCTCGTGATGTTCGGGATCATCTTCTTTCGCCTCTGGTACCTGCAGGTGCTCTCGGGCGAACAGTACGTCGCGCAGGCGAACGCGAACCGCAAGCGCGAACTGCCGATCGCGGCGCCGCGGGGGGAAGTCCTCGACCGCACGGGCCGGGTGATCGTGACGAGCCACGTGACCAACGCGGTGCAGATCGTGCCGCGGGAACTGCCGGCGTCCCGGTCTGGCCGTCGGTCGCTCTACCGGCGCTTGGGAGCCGTGCTTGGGATGAGCCCAAGGAAGATCGCGGGGCTCGTGGACGTCGGCAAAGTGGTCCTCCCCTACGCGAACGTGACGATCAGGACCGACGCGGGACCGGGCGTGCTGAGCACGCTCGCCGAGCGCCAGAACGAGTTCCCGGGCGTGATCCAGCAGCCGGTGTCGATCCGCGCGTACCCCTACGGGGCGCTCGCGGCGGCCGAGCTCGGGCACGTTGGCCAGGTCTCCGAAAAAGAGCTGCGGCAGCGGGCGTTCAAGGGCGTGACGCAGGGGACGGTGGTCGGTCAGGACGGCCTCGAGTACTTCTACGACCTCTACCTGCGCGGGCGCGCCGGAGCGCAGACGGTCGAGGTGAACGCGAAAGGCGAACCCGAGCCGAGCAATCTCACGCCGACTCCGCCGACGGTCGGCCACAGCCTGAAGCTGACGCTCGACCTGGGCCTGCAGCGCGCCGCGGAATCGGCCCTGCAGCAGGGGATCGGCGTGGCGAACGCGAACGGGAACCCCGCCGACGCGGGGGCGTTCGTGGCGCTGGACCCTCGCAACGGGCAGGTCCTCGCGATGGGCTCCTACCCGAGCTTCGACCCGAACCTCTTCGCGCGCCCGCTGACGGAGTCCGAGTACAAGGCGCTGATCGGCGAAGGCAAAGGGACGGTCGCGCCGCTGCTGAACCGCGCCGTCAACGGGGGCTATCCGACGGGCTCGACGTTCAAGCCGATCACGGCCATGGCGGCCCTGGAAGGGGGCTTCCTGAGCCCAGGGGAAGCGCTCGGGGGAGGCCAGTGCATCACGGTCTCCACGCAGCAGTTCTGCAACGCGGGGCACGCGGACTTCGGCGCCCTGGACCTCGTGAACGCGCTGCGGGTCTCCTCGGACACGTACTTCTTCGAAGTCGGCGAGCGGGCGAACTCGCATGGCGAGGCGATCCAGCGCATGGCGCGAGAGCTGGGGATCGGGAGCACGACCGGGATCGACCTCCCGAGCGAGCTGACGGGGATCGTCCCCGATCGGCGGTGGCGTGAAGAAGTCGCCGAGGCGGAGCTTCGCTGCGAGCGCCGCAAGCACGTCCCGAGCTGCGGGATCTCCGACGGGCGCCCGTGGAGCGTCGGGGACGACATGCATCTGGCGGTCGGCCAGGGCGACCTCTTGACCTCGCCGCTGCAGCTCGCGGTGGCGTACTCGACGCTCGCGAACGCGTACATGCACGGGGGTGAAGGTGTCGTGGTGCGCCCGCACCTGGGCCTCGAGATCGACGACGCGAACGGAGGCCTCGTGCGCTCGTTGAGCTTCCCGCCCGTGCGTCGGGTGCGTCTGAACTACGCCTACCTGAGCCTCGTGATGGAAGGGATCCACGACGCGACGAGCCAGCCCGGGGGGACCTCGGCGGACGTGTGGGCGGGCTGGGATCAGGCTCAGCACCCGGTCTACGGCAAGACGGGGACCGCGCAGCACCAGGGCCAGGCGGATCAGTCGTGGTACATGTGCTACATCCCGGACCCGCGGCGGCCGATCGTGATGGCGGTGACGATCGAGCACGGGGGCTTCGGCGACCAGGCCGCGGCGCCGGTCGCGCGGCTGATGGCCTCGGATTGGTTCGGCAAGCCGGCGAAGCTCGTCCACGGATCGAACGCGAGCCTGTGAGCGGGATGTCGATCACCTCGCCGCCACGCACGCCGATCCACCCCGTCCAGGAGACACCGGTGGAAGAGACGCGCTCGCTGCACTTCCCGCTGGATCCGCTGCTGACGCTCGCGGTCCTCGGCCTGGGTCTCTGCTCGCTGCTGACGCTCCGCGCGGCGACGAGCCACATCGTCGCGGGGCAGCCGAGCTACTACGTCGAGCGCCAGGCGGTCTACCTGATCGTGGGCGTCGTCGCGATGGGGATCCTCTCACAGGTGGACTACTCCCAGGCGCGCCAGCTCCAGCGCGGGATCTACGTGCTGCTCCTGCTCTCGATCCTCGCGGTCCTCGGCGCCGGCCACGCCGCGCGGGGCTCCCAGCGGGCGATCGAACTGCCCTTCTTCAACTTCCAGGCCTCCGAGCTCGGGAAGGTCCTGTTGATCCTCTCGCTGGCGGCCTTCGTGGTGGACCGCACGCGCGAGCTGCGCCGGGCCGCGAACACCGCGCGGGTGGTGGGCGCGGCGCTCGTGCCCGCGGTCCTGGTGATCGCCCAGCCGGACCTTGGCTCGGGGCTGGTCTACGTGGTGATCGCGCTCATGCTCCTCTTCGTCGCGGGCGCCCCCTGGAGGCACTTCGCGGCGATCTTCGCCCTCGGCGCGGCGGTGCTCGCGCTCGCGCTGATCGTGGCCCCGGCGGCGGGTGTGCACGTCTTGAAGCCCTACCAGGTGGAACGTCTGACGGCCTTTCTGCATCCTTCGAAAGACCCCAAAAAAGAAGGCTACCAGCAGGAGGAGTCGAAGATAGCGATCGGCTCCGGTCAGAAGACCGGCCGGGGCGCAAACGCGACCCAGGTGCCGTTGAACTTCGTGCCCGAGAGCCACACCGACTTCATCTTCGCCGCGGTCGGCGAGCGGTATGGCTTCGTGGGGGCGGCGCTGCTGCTGTCTCTGTACGCGCTCTTGATCTGGCGTGCGCTGAGGGTGCTGACGATGGCGAGGGACACCTACGGAGCGCTCGTGGCCGGTGGTGTCGTCGCTATGCTGATGTTTCAGGTGTTCGTCAACGTTGGGATGGCGGTCGGGATAATGCCCATTACGGGCGTCACGCTGCCGCTCATGAGCTATGGCGGCTCGTCGGTGATCACCACCCTTCTGGCCGTGGGTCTTCTACAGTCGATCTACGTTCAGGCGCGCGCCTCGGCCGCAAACAGGGGCCGAGTGCTGCGCTACTAGAAGCAAATGTCCGCCGAGCATCCCCGAAGATCAGCCTGCATGACCTCCGCCTCACGCGGCGTCCCCGGATATCTCCGGTGTGCGTCTGACCGCGGTGCGTCCTGCGCACGGGGATCGGCTGCAATCGAAACCGAAAGACTGGATTACATTGAGAAAGCAAGTGCTTGTGAGCGTCGATCGCGCGGAGACGCGCGTGGCGCTCCTGGAGGCCGCCGGGAAGCTGCAGGCTGCCTCCTCAACCACCTCATCCCGCCGTCGCCGCCCCTCGGGGAAGCCCGCGGCGGGCTACCGCATCGCTGAGCTGTACATCGAGCGCCGCGGCGCTCGCTCGATAGTCGGGAACATCTACAAGGGCAAGGTCGACAACGTCCTCCCCGGCCTGGAGGCGGCGTTCGTGGACATCGGCCTCGAGAAGAACGGCTTCCTGCACGTCGATGAGATCGTCCTCCCGGGCATCGACATCCCCCGGCGCGGACGCGGGAGCGGCTCGGGCCGGAAGATCGCGGATCTGCTGAAGCCCGGCCAGGAGGTCGTGGTGCAGGTCGTCAAGGACCCCCTGAAGACGAAGGGGGCGCGCTTATCGATGGACCTGACGATCGCGGGTCGCTACATGGTCTACACCCCGACGGGTGAGGGCATCGGGGTCTCGCGGCGCCTCGAGGATCGCGAGCGGGAGCGCCTGCGCAAGCAGACCGCCAAGCTCGACCTGGGCGGCGGCGGCGCGATCGTTCGCACGGCCGCGCACGGGGCGCAGCGGGCGGACTTCGAACGGGAGCTCCTCTACCTGCACAAGCTCCACGAGGTCCTCATGAAGCGCGTGCAGGAGACGCCCGCGCCGGCGCTCGTCTTCCAGGAGGCCGACCTCTCGGTGCGGGTCGTGCGGGACATCTTCTCCGAACACTTCGAGCGGGCGATCGTCGACGACGAGCAGCAGCACCACCGCCTGGTCTCCTTCTTCGCGCGCACGGCCCCGGAGCTCGTGGAGCGGGTGGAGCTCTGGAAGGACCCGCAGCCGCTCTTAGAGGCCTACGGGGTCGACGAGGCGATCGCGGGCGTGATGTCCCGGCGGGTGGACCTCCCCAGCGGGGGCTACCTGATGATCGACTACGCCGAGGCGCTGACGGTGATCGACGTGAACTCCGGGAGCTTCATCAGCCGCGGCAAGAGCGCGGGCCTGGAGGACACGATCACCAGGACGAACCTCGAGGCGGCCGAGGAGGTCGTCAACCAGCTGCGCCTGCGGGACATCGGCGGGATCATCGTGATCGACTTCATCGACATGGCCCGCGCGCGCAACCGCGACGCGGTCATGAAGACCCTGCGCAAGGCGCTCGACGAAGACCGCACGAAGACCTTCACGGCTGAGATCTCGAAGCTCGGCCTCGTGGAGATGACGCGCCAGAACGTCACGGAGGGCGTGCGGGAGATCATGAGCCGCCACTGCCCGACGTGCGACGGGGAGGGCGTGATCCGCTCGGAGGAGACGATCGCGATCGACTTCGAACGGCGTCTGCGGGAGATCTCCGCGGAGACCCCAGACGTGGAGGCCTTCCTCGTGCAAATCAACCCCCGCGTGACCGCTGAGTTCACCGGACACGGCTCGCGCGTGCTGCAGGCCCTGGAGAGAGAAACGGGCAAGTTCTTCCACTTCGAGGGCTCGGAAGGTCTCGCGCTGGACCACTTCGCGATCACCTTCCAGGGCAGCCGCGAGGAGGTCGAAGAGCGGGCGCTCCCCTTCCGGGAGGGCGACGAGGTGCTCGTGGAGATCGTCGAGCCGCACATGTA
>DASZFE010000094.1:0-5390 GCA_035940155.1 Solirubrobacteraceae bacterium
AAGGCGAGCACGTCGAAGTGCGGCGGGTCCGGGCAGGCGGCACGCCCGGATGGTCGCCCGGTGAGGCAAAGGAAGGCCCGCAGGAAACGGACGGGCGCCATCCGCCCGAGGCCTTCCCGTTCGCCGTTCGGGGCGAGGCCAGCCGCGATCACCACGTCAGTCGGCTCCACCGCCTTCACTCCCGCGTAGAACCCGTTCAAAAGTCCCCTGTACATGAGCGGCGAGAACGCCTCCCAACGGTCGTGCCTGGCGATCCACTGGGGCTCCAGATAGCGCGGGAGGTTCGGCTCGTTCCAGGCCTGGAAGAGTCTTACCCGCGGCAGGGCCCCTCCGGGCACGAGGGGATCGGGGAAGGCGCCGTCGTAGCGGCGCGCGAGCGCGCCCGCGAAGGCCCCGAGGGACTCGGGGCTCGGGGACCAGCTCCCCGGGTAGGCGTAGGGCCAGCGGTGCGGGGCCTCCGCGAAGTCCGGCGCGTGGGAGACGACCAGCAGCGGCTCCAGACCCGCCGCGACCGTGCTCCGCACGGCCGCGTCGACCCGTCCGAAGCGGTATTCAGCACTCCCGGGGTCGCCCGCGTCGAAGCTCAGCACCGGTTGCGCCCGGACGACATCGCGCCAGTTCACCGGGATCCGCACGATCCGCGCCCCCGTCGAGCGAATTCGGGTCAGCGCGAGCGTGCGGACGGGTTCGCTTTCGCTCAGCAACTCCCCCCCGTCCGAGACGCCCCGGGCGAGACCCGCGCGGGGGAAGGGACCTTCGAGCAGCGCGCGGCTTTGCGTTCGCGCCCATCCCCCGCTCGTCCGCGGCGGCGTCCTGCCGGGCGAGGGGTGCACGCCGAAGGGCCGTGGGGGCCCGTCGGGGCCCGTGCGGGAGGGGATCGGCAGGACCGGCGGGGGCTGCAACCAGAAGAGGCCCGCCGCGAGCACCGCGAGCGCCGGACGCGGACCCCGCACTGACACTCGCCGCTAGCGGTGGAGCGTGATCGAGCGACGCCCGAGGCTGAGCTTCGCGCCCTTGCTGCCCACGAGGGTCGTCACCAAGACCGCGTGCACGGTGTGTGAGTGGGCGAGCACGCTGCGTCCGCGTCGGGTGAGGCGCAACCGGACGCGCACCTTCCCACCCGAGGTGCCCGCCACGGCCGAGCCGCGCGCGAGCAGGAGCGCGGGCTTCGCATGGTGCTTGCTCCGTCGGGAGGCGAACGCCGGGAGCGATCCGCCCTGTAGGAAGAGATCCTGCATCACCGTGCCGCCCTGGTTGATCGAGACTTCATCCAGCAGACCGGAGCTGAGGGCTTTCTGGATCGTCGCCCGCACGATCTTCAGGATCGAGCCCACGAGCGGCGGCGGGGTGTAGACCTGGACCGGCGGAACCGGAGGCAGCGGGCAAGCGCCCACCGGGCGGACGATTTCACTCGTGTAGGTGAACCTCGCCCCGCCCGCCAAGGGAGTGAGGAGGGTCTCGGTCGCCGTGACCGTCTCCCCGGCCATCAGCGGCGTGAGGAAGTTGCCCGCGAAGGTCGGCCCGTTCAGCACGGTCACCTGGGCCATGCTCCGGCCACGCGTCGCCGTGTATTCCGGATGGGGCACGAGTAAATAAAATTCGCCTTCCACCGTGTCCCCTCCGGAGCGCTGACCGGAGAAGCTCGCCGAGCCCGCGCAGACCGTCGGGTCGATCGTGGGCAGTCCGTCGTAGACCATCGAACCCACGACGTTCCCGATCGGCGACTCGAGCGTGACCGTGTCACCCACCTGCGGGACCTGCGAGAGCCACGCGTTCCACCGTGAGCTGCTCGCCCGCGCGACGACGGTCCCGTTGTGGATGATCGAGATCGCCACCGGAGCACCGGGTTCCACGCCGCCGCTCACGTGCGCAACCGAATGTTCAGGGAGCGTCGTCACGCCCTCCACGACCGAGAGCGAGTATTCCGTCACCGCCGCGGCCGCCGGCGAGACCGAGATCGAGGGGACCGCACAGAGCGCGAGCATCGCGAGCGTCACCCCGGAGAGCCACCTGCGCGCGATCATGGAAACCCTGGTCATCCGCACGAGCATTTCAGGCTAGATCGAGCAACCGACGGCATCGATTTAACCTTCGGCGCGCGAGTGGACGTTCGTCGAATCCCGCAAGCCCGCTTGCAGGGGCGCAGGCGCTACAGGCCGCCGGCCATCGCGGGGAGGATCACGAGCGTGTCTCCCTCCCCGACGGCCGTCCGCAGGCCGTCGAGCACGCGGACGTCCTCGTCGTTGAGGTAGACGTTCACGTAGCGGTTCAGCTCGCCCTCGGCCGAGAAGAGCTGGCTCTCGGTCGCCGGGTGACTCTCGGCGAGGTCGCGGAGGACCTCCCCGACGCTCCCGCCCGAGGCGCTCAGGACCTTCTCGCCCCCCACCGAGGCGCGCAGGACAGGGGGGATCTTGATCGTGGCCATCGGGGGGTGATTATGCCGATCAGCCCGCCGCGGCGCAGAAGGCCTCGTAGTCGGGGAAGACGCCCATCTCCTCGTCGGAGATCTCGCCCGGGTCGCGCGAGCAGATCGGGCACTCCGGGTCGCGGCGCACCCTGACCTCGCCGAGGGTAGCGGCGAGGGCGTCGTAGAGCAGCAAGCGCCCCACCGCGGGCTCCCCGATCCCGAGGATCAGCTTCACGACCTCCGTCGCCTGCAGCAGGCCCATCGTCCCCGGGAGCACCCCGAGGACCCCGTTCGCCCCGCACGAGGGCGCGAGCTCCGCGGGCGGGGGCACCGGGAAGAGGCAGCGGTAGCAGGGACCCTCGTGGGGCTTGAAGACCGAGAGCTGACCCTCGAAGCCGAGGATCGAGGCCGAGACCACCGGGATCCCCAGGCGAATCGTCGCGTCGTTCAGGAGATAGCGCGTGGGGAAGTTGTCCACGCCGTCCACGATCACGTCCCAGCCCTCGATGATCTCCATGATGTTCTCCGCCCGCAGCCGCGTCGGGTACTTCACGACCTCCACGTCCGGGTTCAGCGCCCGGATGCTCTCCGCCGCCGAGTCCACCTTCGCCGTCCCGATCCGCTCGGAGTTGTGGATCACCTGGCGCTGGAGGTTGGAGAGGTCGACCTCGTCGTCGTCCACGATCCCCAGCGTCCCGACACCGGCCGCCGCGAGGTAGAGCGCCGTCGGCGACCCCAGGCCGCCCGCGCCGAGCAGGAGGACCCTCGCGTCGAGCAGCCTCAGCTGGCCCTCGACCCCGACCTCGCTCATCAGCAGATGCCGCGAGTAGCGCTCACGCTGCTCGGAGGAGAGCGCCCGCGGAGTCTCGACCTCATAGCCCCGGTCCTTCCAGAGGGTGATCCCGCCCGTCATCGACCTCACGTCCTCATAGCCCAGGTCCTGGCGCATCGTCCGCGCCGCGTACGCCGAGCGACTCCCCGAGGCGCAGTAGAGGATCACCTGCGTCGAGCGATCCGGGACGACGCTCTCGATCCGCGACTCCAGGTGCCCGCGGGGAACGCTCCTCGCCCCCGGGAGGTGGCCCGTGCCGAACTCTTCGGTCCCGCGCACGTCGATCACGACCGGCGCGCGACCGTGCGTGGAGGGGCCCGCGCCGTTCGGGCTCGCCGGCGCCCCGGAGCCGGAGAGCGCCGCGGAGCCGTTCGAGGACGCCCCGTTGGGAAAGGCCCCGTGGGCGCCCGCGCCGTTACCGTTCCCGTTGCCCGCCGCGATCAACTCGCGCACGACGCTCGGGTCGATCTCCTCGATTTCCTGCTTGACGTTGCGCAGCAGCTCCGCGCTGGACGTGCTCATCGGAAAACTCCTAAATCGCGGTCGAGATTCATGGGACTTCAGGAAGTATAGCGCTCGGGAGGCGGCTGTCGATGACGGCGGACTGGATCTCTCAGACCCCGGTAATCTCCCCACCGTCATGTTCAATCGGGCAGCATCCGCGAGCCTGCACGGCTCCGTCGCGTTCAACGTCTCCGACGAGGATCTCATCGCGCCAATCGAGATCGAGTGGAACGCCGCCCGCAACTGACCCTCCGGTGAGGCTCCTCGGAATCGCCCTCGCCCTCGCCCTCGGCGGCTGCTCCGCCGCGCCCACGCAGAGCGCCCCGGGTCCCTCCCCGAACGCCGCAGACCCCACCGCGAGCGCCCCCCCGAGCGGCTTCGACGGCGCCCTCCTCCCCGCGGGCCTCCCCCCGCACGACTTCGCCCTCACCGACCCCCGCGGCCGGCGCGTGGATCTCCGCTCCTACCGAGGACGAGTCGTAATCCTCACCTTCCTCTCCACCCTCGGCACACGCTCGAGCCCCTTGATCGCCCAGCAGATCCGCGGCGCCCTCGACGACCTCGAACGCCCCGTTCCCGCCCTCGCCCTCACCGCCAACCCCGCCGCCGACACCCCCGCCCACATCCGCCGCTTCCTCTCCGAAGCCTCCCTCCTCGGGCGCCTCACCTACCTCACCGGCCCCCCCGCCCGGCTCCGCCCGATCTGGCGCGCCTACCACGTCGTTCCCGTGAGCGGCAGCGCGAACGGCGGAGCCGGCGGCAGGACACGCGCCTTCGACCGCGCCGCCACCGTCATCCTCATCGATCCACAGGGGCGCGAGCGGGTCGTCTTCGGCGTCGAACAGCTCACCCCCGAGGGGCTCGCGCACGACGTCCAAAGGCTCCAAGGCCCCTGACCGCGCGCCTGCTATACCCTACCCGGGAGGTAGGTATTACGAGATGATGTTCTCAACCAAGACCGAGTACGGCGTCCGCGTCATGGTCGCCCTCGCGCGCCGCGCCGCGGAGTCCGAGGGGATCGACCCCGTGGTCCCCCTCGCAGAGATCGCCGCGCGCGACGGTATGCCCCTCGCGTACCTCGAGCACCTCGCCGCGCGCCTGCGCAAGGCCGGGCTGCTCGACAGCCGCCGAGGCGCCCGCGGGGGCTACCTGCTCGCGCGGCCCGCCGCGCAGATCACGATGGCCGAGGTCGTCGAGGCCCTGGAGGGCTCGATCGCCCCGATCGAGTGCATCTCCGAAGCCCCCGACGGACGCATCGTCTGCGCGCGCGAGTCCGGGCTCACCGACGCCTGCCCCACGAAGCTCCTCTGGACCCGCGTCCGCTTCTCCATCGTCCGCACCCTCGTCGAGACCACCCTCGCCGACCTCCTCGCGGGCGCCACCCTCGCCGCGAGCCCCCCGTCCTTGCGCGCGGGGGGCGCCGAACCCCTTGAAAGCGTCGCCTGAGGGCGACCGCCCAGACCCCACAGCCCCAACCCCAAAGCAGAACGAAGGAGACCATGGCCGACCTGGAGATACGCAACCTGCACGTCCGCACCGAGGACCGCGAGATCCTCCGGGGCGTCAACCTCTCGATCGGCCGCGGCGAGGTCCACGCGCTCATGGGCCCCAACGGCTCGGGGAAGTCCACCCTCGCCAACACCCTCC
>DASZFE010000095.1:0-5651 GCA_035940155.1 Solirubrobacteraceae bacterium
TCCGCGACGCCGTCGAGCGCAGCCTGCAGGGCGCCGCCCTGTGGGATGAGGTCAAAGATCGCCTGCAACACAGCGCGCTCGGCCTCTCCGGCGGCCAGCAGCAGCGCCTCTGCATCGCCCGCTCCCTCGCCGCCAAGCCCGAGGTCCTCCTGCTCGACGAGCCCTGCTCGGCCCTCGATCCGATCTCCACGGCCGTCATCGAGGAGCTCATCGTCGGCCTCCGGGAGAGCGTCGCGATCGTGATCGTCACCCACAACCTCCAGCAGGCCCGGCGCGTCGCCGACCACGTCGCCTTCATGCACCTCGGCGAGCTCGTCGAGTACGGCCCGAGCGAGCAGATCTTCGAGCGCCCCACCCGGCCCCGCACGCGCGAGTACGTCGGCGGGGCCTTCGGCTGAGGGGTCCCCCTGTGCACCCCACCAAGGCCCCCGCCGCCCGCGCGATCCTCCTCGCCCTCGCCGGCGCCCTCGCGCTCGCCGGCGCCCTCGCCGGGTGCGAGAGCTCCCAGGAAAAGGCCGCCGCGCTGCGCAAGCTCTTCCACGGCGAGAAGATCGACCGCCAGGGGCTCCAGATCAGCCGCACGAGCCGTTACGTCAAGGTCCTCGAAAGCGCGCTGTTGCACGACGAAAACGGCGTCGCCGCCGTCCTCGTGCTCCGCAGCGACGCCCCCGGGACGCTGCGCGGGGTTCCGATCGCGATCACCCTCCGCGGCCCCGGCGGGCGGATCCTCTTCCAGAACAACGCCCCCGGGCTCGAACCCGCGCTCACGTCCCTCTCCGTGCTCGAACCCCACCACGCCTCCATCTGGATCGACGACCAGATTCCCGCCGGCGACTACCCCGGAACCCTCCAGGCCCGCGTCGGCGAAGCACCCGCGGTGAGCGGGCCCGTGCCCCGGATCGCGATCGCAGGCGCCCACACCGTCGAAGACCCCGCGAACGGCCCCGGCGTCCAGGGGACCCTCGCAAACCCGTCCGCCCCCGCCCAGCAGGCCCTCGTCCTCTTCGCCCTCGCCCGCCGAGGCGGCAGGCCCGTCGCCGCGGGCCGCGCCATCCTCACCAACCTCGCCCCCCACGCCTCCGCGCCCTTCCAGGCCTTCTTCATCGGCAGGCCCGCCGGCGCCCGGTTGCAGCTCGAGGCCCCCGCGAGCACCCTGCCCTGAGGTCCGCCCGGTCGCCACGGGCAGCCCCCGGGCACGCCGTGCGCGCCCACCGCCGCCGGTCCCTCCCTACCGCCGCCGGCCGCCCTGCTTGAGGTCGATCCCCTCGAGGATGTGCGCGACCTTCTCGCACGCGTCCACCGCGGCCTCCAGGGCCTCGAAGACGTCCTTCCAGCGGATCACCGTCATCGGGTCGATCCCCTCGACGAACAGCGAGGCCATCGCCTCGCGCAGGAGGCGGTCGCCCTCGTTCTCCAGGCGGTGGATCTCGACCAGATGCGGGGCCATCGCGGTCCCCGTCCGCAGGCAGCGAAGCGCCCGCGCGATCTGCTCCCCCGCGCCCACCAGGACCTCGCCGAACTCCACCGCCCGCTCCATCGGGGCCTCGATCCCGTAGAGGCTCAGCAGGCCCCCGGCTTCCTCCTCGTGGTCGACGATGTCGTCCAGGGCGCTCGCCAGCGCGTAGCCGTCGGACCTGTCGAGGGCTCCCCGCACCCGGCGGCTCGCGGTGAGACGGTGGATGATGTCGTGCGTGATCCGGTCCCCCTCGTGCTCGCAGACCAGGAGATCTTGCGCGAGGGTCCCGTGCTCGGGGTACTGGGAGAGCAGGTCCCGCAGGAGCAGGCTCGAGCGCTGCACGTTGCGCCCCGCCTCCTCGATCAGGTCCAGCAGGTCCGTGTCGACTCCGCGGCTGAAGATCGCCATCCCTGGAGCCTATTTGCTCGCCCCGAGATTCGCGCCCCTGCCGAGAATATCCGCGCCATGTTCACCATTTCTTCACCATTGGGGGGTCGGGATACGCGAACCTGCGGCCAAGCTATACCGTGGCCCCACCTGGTCGGCTCGGCAGCGACCGCCCGCCCGGGGAGAGAGCGGTACTTCCTCGATCAATAGGAGAGCCAGCAGTGACCCATCCCAAGCTAGGTGTGCTCGCGAGCGCGATCGTGCTCGCCGTCGGTCTCGCCGCATGCGGCAGCAGCAGTAGCAGTAGCAGTAGCAGCAGCTCATCCTCGAGCACGAACTCGACCACGATCTCGGGCGCCGGCTCGACCTTCGCCGCCCCCGTCTACCAGCAGTGGGGATCGCAGCTCTCCGGCCAGGGCCTCACCGTCAACTACCAGCCCGTCGGCTCCGGCGCGGGGGTCACCGCCTTCGCGAGCAGGACCGTCGACTTCGGCGCCAGCGACCCGCCGTTGAAAGCCGCCGAAGCCGCCGCGATCGCCAAGAACGGCAGCCCGGCGGTAATGGTCCCGATGTTCCTCGGGGCGATCACCGTCTCCTACAACCTCCCCGGAGCCGCGAGCGGGCTCAAGCTCGACGGCAAGACCATCTCAGACATCTTCCTCGGGAAGGTCAAGAGCTGGAACGACCCCGAGATCAAGGCCCTCAACGCCGGCCTCAGCCTCCCCGGCACCGCCATCACCGTCATCCACCGCTCCGACGCCTCCGGCACCACCGCGGGCTTCACCGGCTTCCTCGCCGCCACCGACCCCGAATGGGCGAGCAAAGTCGGCTCCGGCAAAGACGTCCAGTGGCCCACCGGCACCGGCGCCAAGGGCAACGCGGGCGTCGCCGGAGCGATCCAGCAGACCACCGGCGCGATCGGCTACGTCGAGCAGGCCTACGCCCTGCAGCACAACTTCACCTACGCCAGCGTCAAGAACAAGGCCGGCAAGTTCGTCGCCCCCTCCCTCGAATCGACCTCCGCCGCCGCCGAGGGCGTCAAAGTCCCCCCGAACCTCGGCTTCAAGATCTCAAACCCCGGGGGCCCCGGCAGCTACCCCATCGCCTCGCAGACCTTCGTGATCCTCAACCAGGACCTCTGCAAGGCCGGCCTCCCCGGCGGTGAAGGAGCCGCCAAGGGCGTCGTGAAGTTCCTCGACTACGGCCTCGGGGAAGGTCAGAGCATCCTCGCCAAGGCCGACTACGCGCAGCTCCCCGCGGCGATCCTCGCGAAGTCAAAGGAAGCCGTCGCGGGCCTCCAGTGCAACGGCTCCCCGCTCGGCGGCTAGACCGGCAGGGAGCGCCTTGGAGTCCGCGCTGATCTCAGGTGGGGGCCGCTCGAAGCTCGAGCGGCCCCCGCTCGCGCGGCTCCCCGACCGCGCGCTGAAGTACGGGCTGACCCTCCTCGCCCTCCTCATCCTCGCCCTCATCCTCTACTTCTTCCTCCGCCTCCTCGGCGAAGCCCGGCCCGCCTTCGCCAAGGCCGGCCTCCTCGGGTTCATCCTCGAAAACGACTGGAACGTCAGCGCCGAAAGCTTCGGGGCCCTCCCCCTCCTCGTCGGCACCCTCATCACCTCCGCCCTCGCCCTCCTCATCGGCGTCCCCGTCGCCGTCGCCACCGCCCTCTACCTCACCGAGCTCTGCCCCGATCGCCTCCGCGCCTCCACCTCCGTGATGATCGAGCTCCTCGCCGCCGTCCCCTCCGTCGTCTACGGGCTCTGGGGAATCTTCTTCCTCGCCCCCAAGCTCCAGCCCGTCGAGCAGTGGCTCGCGGACCGCCTCAGCTTCATCCCCTTCATCGGCGGCGGCGTCGTGACGATCCCGAACTACTTCGTCGCGGGGCTCGTCCTGGCGATCATGATCCTCCCGATCGTCAGCGCCATCTCCCGCGAGGTCATGACCACCGTCCCCACCGACCACAAGGAGGCCGCCACCGCCCTCGGCGCCACCCGCTGGGAGATGATCCGCCTCGCCGTCCTCCCCTACTGCCGCGCCGGGATCACCGGCGGAGCCATGCTCGGCCTCGGGCGCGCCATCGGCGAGACCATAGCCGTCACCATCCTCATCGGCGACTCCCCCACGCTCGGCCCGCACCTCTTCGGCCAGGGCTACACCCTCGCCGCCGTCATCGCCAACGAGTTCGGCGAGGCCACCGGACTGCACCGCTCCGCCCTCTTCGCCGCCGGGCTCCTCCTCTTCGTCCTCACCCTCCTCGTCAACGCGATAGCGCGCCTCCTCGTCCTGCGCGCCGCACGCGGGCGCAACCTCCCCCCGAGCCCCCCCGAGGCCGGCCTCGGCGACATCGGCGCGAGCGTCGCCGCGGGCGCATGAGCGTTTACGACCTCGACCGCTTCGCCCCGAGCCCCCGGCGCCGGCGCGCGGATCGCCGCGCGCGGACGCTCTTGCTCACGGGAACCCTGATCGCCCTCGTCCCGCTCATCCTCGTCCTCTACTACCTCCTCGTCAAGGGGCTCGGGGCCTTCAGCGCGAGCCTCTTCACGACCGACCCCACCGGGAACACCTTCTTCGGGAGCGCGAACATCGGGGGCATCCGCAGCGCAATCCTCGGGACGATCGAGATGGTCGCCCTTGCCTCGGCGATCGCGATCCCCATCGGCTTCGGCGTGGCGCTCTGGCTCGTGGAGTACGGACGCTCGAGCCGCCTCGCGCACCTCGTGCGGTTCTTCATCGACGTCCTCACCGGCGTCCCCTCGATCCTCTTCGGGCTCTTCATATACATCGTCCTGATCGTCGGGACCGGCTCGACCTACGCGGGCTGGAAGGGCTCCCTCGCGCTCGCCCTGCTGATGCTCCCGATCCTCACGCGCTCCTCGGAGGTGATCCTCCTGCTCGTCCCCGACGCCCTGCGCGAGTCCGCCCTAGCGCTCGGCGCGGCCCGCTGGCGAGTGATCGCGAGCGTCGTCCTCCCGACGGCCGTCACGGGCCTCCTGACCGGCATCCTCCTCGCCGTTGCGCGCGCCGCGGGGGAGACCGCCCCGCTGCTCTTCACGGCCGCGAGCACCGAGAAGACGACGACGGATCTCGGCCAGTTCATGAACTCCCTCCCCGTCCAGATCTACAACGACGTGACCTCCCCGACGCAATCGGTGGTAAACCGTGCGTGGGGCGCCGCCCTGACGCTCGTGCTGATGATCCTCCTGCTCAACCTCATCGCCCGCCTGATCTCACGGAGGAGCCGCCTCGCATGAGCGCCGAACCCGCCCGCCTGCCCCCGAGGCGCCTACCATTGGGCTCCACGGGTATGGACGCCAGGGACACGGCCACCGAAGAGACCCTCCCTGAGCCCTCGCAGGCGCGGACTCCGCACGCCGGCGCGGACCCCGGATCGGGCGGCGTCGTGCCGCTGATCGCAAAGCCCGCCCCGGCGGTGACCCTGCAGGGGCTCCGCGCCTTCTACGGCGAGTCCGAGCAGATCCACGGCGTGGACCTCGATTTCCCCTCCAACCAGGTCACCGCGATCATCGGGCCCTCGGGTTGCGGGAAGTCGACGATGGTCCGCTGCATCAACCGCCTCCACGAGGAGATCCCCGGCGCGCGCGCCGAGGGCCGGGTCCTGATCGACGACCTCGACCTCTACGGGCCCGGCGTCGACGTGATCGCCGTGCGCCGCGCGGTCGGGATGGTCTTCCAGAAGCCCAACCCCTTCCCGACGATGTCGATCTTCGAGAACGTCGCCGCCGGCCTGCGTCTCACGGGCGTCCGCGGCCGCAACCTCCACCACGAGGTCGAGTCCGCGCTGCACGCCGCG
>DASZFE010000096.1:0-2631 GCA_035940155.1 Solirubrobacteraceae bacterium
CGCGATCAGGCCCTCGATCGCGGCCCCGATCTCGCGGCAGAGGTCGGGCTTGCCCAGGACGTAGGCGCCGAAGCCCGCGCCGATCACCTCGATGTTGCGCAGGAGCAACCGGTTGACCTTGACCTCCGGGATCGCCCCGCCCGTGAAGCCGACCACGACCAGCCGCCCGCCCTCGCCCAGCGAGCGCAGGCTGTCGGTGAAGCGATCCCCGCCCACCGGGTCGAGCACGAGATCGACGCCCCCGCCGGAGAGCTCGATCGCGCGGTCCTTCCAGGGCTCGTCGGTGCGGAGCACCTCATCCGCCCCGGCCTCGCGCGCGACGCGCGCCTTCTCGTCGCTGGAGACCACAGCGATCGTCCGTGCGCCGAGGCCCCGCGCGACCTGGGTCGCCGCCGTGCCCACGCCGCCCGCGGCGCCGTGGACGAGGACCGTCTCGCCCTCCCGCAGCCGTCCCCGCAGGACCAGGGAGAAGTAGGCGGTGTGGTAGTTCAGGATCAGTCCCGCCCCCTGGGAGAAGTCGAGCGCGGCGGGGAGAGCGAAGGTCAGGAACTCCGGCGCCACGGCCGTCTCGGCGAAGGCGCCGATCCCGCAGAAGGCCGCCACGCGATCGCCCGCGCGCACCGCTGAGCCCGCGGGAGCGCCGCGCACGATGCCTGCGACCTCGCTCCCCGGGACGAAGGGGAGGGGCGGTTTGAGCTGGTACTCCCCCCGGGTCTGAAGGACCTCCGGAAAGGAGACCCCGGCGGCGTGCACCTCGTCTACGACCCCCGCACCGGGGGTCAGTCCGTGCGAGGGCTCCGGCTCGGGTATATCGACCAGGCGCAACGCGCCGTCGGGACCGCTGTGGTCGACGATCTGAATCGCTCTCATGCCCTCGCGGCAAAGCTTAGACGCCGGGGCGAAAGCTTGACGAGTGAAGAGATTTTCTCGCTCTACGCGCCGCCGTAGGTCACGACGAGGTCCGTCGCGACCCCGATCAGGAAGCCGAGCGAGAGCATGTAGAGGCCGAGCTCGCGGTGGCCGTGGCGGCGCATGATCGTCCATACCTCGCCGATCACGTAGATGATCGCCCCGCCCGCGAGCCCGTAGAAGGCGAGCTCGAGCGCTTCGCTGTGGACCTGGTAGCCGACGATCGTGCCGAGTAACGTCGGCCCTCCGGCGACGAGGCCCGCCAGCGCGAGCCACCGCCAGGAGGGCTTGACCGAGCCGAGCGGGCCGACGATCCCGAAGCCCTCGGTCGCGTTGTGCAGCGCGAACCCGATGATCAGGACCGTCGCCAGGCCGATCGCGCCGGTCTGCGCGGAGACCCCGATCGCGAGGCCCTCGGCGAAGTTGTGCAGGCCGATCGCGACCGCGATCGTCATCCCGAAGCGCAGCGTCGCGCGCTGCGCTGAGAGCGCCTGGTCCTCGTATTGGCGCAGCTCCGTCGTGGAGATCTCTGCGGCCGCCTCACCCCCGGCGATCGGGGGCTTCGTCGGGCGTTCGGGACGGATCCGGCGTTCGATCGTCGCGATCCCCGCAGTCCCGACCGTGAAGCCCGCTGCGAGCAGGGCGAAGAGCGCGAACACGTGTCCGAGACCGGATTCAGCGCTCTTGTAGTGGTGCACCGCGTCCGCGACGATCGCCTCGCCGTGCGCGGTGACGTCCATGAAGATGAACGCGAGGATCCCCACCGAGAGCATCGAGAGCGCGAGCCGCGCGCGCTCCCCGAGGCCGTCCATCCGTCCGACGGGCAGGCCGATGAAGATCGTCGCACCCGCGATCGCCCCGAGCAGGATGGTCTCGGCGAAGCTCATCTGTGTCGGGTCGTCGTTCGGGGTTTCCGGTGGTCGTTCGGGGTTGTCTTGCCCAGGTCTGTTAGGTGACCCTAATTAGGTCGTCCTAAGTCTAGAGGCTAACAACTCCTTCGACACCCCGGGGCGGGTGGTTGAGCGCTCCTCGGGAGCCCGGCCGCTTTGTCCGCTGTGGACCGGCCTCCACGGCCGTTGCGGGGCTCGGGGCGAATGTCTCTCTCTCACTCCTCCGAGGGGGCCCTCGGGTCGCCGTTCAGGCCGCCCGCCAGCTCGCCAGGGCCAGGAGCGTCCGGTCTGAGACGCCGCGTCCGCCCAGGATGCACGTGTGTCCCGCGCGACGCCACGTCACGACCGAGAGCCCTCCGATGCGCAGGATCTGAAAGCGCACGCCGCTCCAATCGACCGTGCGGCCCGCGCTCGGCGTCTGAAGCGCCGGGCCCGCGAGGATCGAGTATCCGATCCGCTCTCCCGCCCCTCCGCTCCGTCCGGCCCCGGCGACGTAGAAGACCGTCATCACGCGCCGTCCGGCCAGCGTGTCCCTGCGCGCCCCCGCCGTCCGCCAGCCGAAGCGGTGCTCCCAGTACGGGTAGGCCACGCCCTCCATCGAGCTCGCCAACAGGCCCCGATGGTCTGTGCTCTCCGCCGGGGACGGAAGCGTCGCCGCGAGCAGCCCCAGCCTCGACGCCTCCGCGACGCTCGGCGCGGGCGCGGGAAGTCCCGGACCGGAAAAGGCGTCTTGTATCGGAGGAGACCCGATGAGCGAGGAGTCGATGGAGACGCAGCGGCGCGCGCACGAGCTGGTGAGCCTGGTGGAGACGGAGATCGAGGCGCCGGAGCG
>DASZFE010000097.1:0-2328 GCA_035940155.1 Solirubrobacteraceae bacterium
GAGGATCTTCACCAGCATCGACGCGAACCCGAAGATCGCGTTCGTCGCCACCCCTCGCGAGGTCGCGATTGACTCCGGCAGGGCGTAGAACGCGCGGTACACCAGGCTCGGCCCGTCGATCAGGAACACCCGCCCCTCCTCCGCGCCCGCTCCGGACCCCTCGCTCATCGCCCCGGACTCTATCCCGCAGTAAGCGAATAACATCCCTCCTCCTCAAGTCCAGGAGTCCCTCAGCCGTGAGCTTCATCCCCAGCGCCCAGTACCGCCTCACGATTCGCGTCAAGATCGACGACGCCCGCGCGACCCTCGCCGACGTCACAAACGCCATCGCCGACGCCGGCGGGCTCCTCGACTCGATGGACCTCGTCGAATCCGACGCCCACGGCAGCCTCCGCGACATCGTCCTCGACGCCGGCGGGCGCGAGCACTGGACGCGTATCCTCGACGCGATCGCCCTGGTCGAAGGGGTCGAGGTGATCGACACCACCGACCGAACCTTCCTCCTCCACGTCGGTGGCAAGATCGAACAGCACAACAAGCACCCCCTCAAGAACCGCGACGACCTCTCCATGGCCTACACCCCCGGCGTCGCCCGCGTCTGCGAAGCCATCCGCGACGACCCCGAGAAGGCCTTCCAGTACACCATCAAGCGCAACACCGTCGCCGTCGTCTCCGACGGCACCGCGGTTCTCGGGCTCGGCGACATCGGACCCGCCGCCGCCATGCCCGTGATGGAGGGCAAGTGCTGCCTCTTCAAGGAGTTCGCCGGCGTCGACGCCTTCCCGATCTGCCTGGAGACCAAGGACACCGAGGAGATCGTCCGCGCAGTCGAGCTCATCGCCCCCGCCTTCGGCGGGATCAACCTCGAGGACATCTCCGCCCCCCGCTGCTTTCAGATCGAGGACCGCCTCAAGCGCTCCCTCGACATCCCCATCTTCCACGACGACCAGCACGGCACCGCCGTCGTCGTCATGGCCGCCCTCCTCAACGCCGTCAAGCTCACCGACCGCCGACTGCAGGACCTCCGCGTCCTCATCATCGGGCTCGGCGCCGCCGGGATCGCCGTCACGAAGATCATGCTCGCCGCGGGCGTCCGCGAGATCGTCGGCGCCGACTCCCGCGGCGCCCTGCACATGGAGCGTTCGGACTACCTCGACGGCACCATGAACCCCGTCAAGCGCTGGTTCGCCGAGGTCACCAACCCCGACTGCCGCGCCGGCGCCCCCGCCGAGGTCATTGACGGCGCCGACCTCCTCGTCGGCCTCTCCGGCGCCCGTGTGCTCCCCGCCGAGGCCCTCGCCCGCATGAGCCCCGACGCCATGGTCTTCGCCATGGCCAACCCCACCCCCGAGATCAACCCCGAGGAGGCCGCTCCCTACGTGCGCATCATGGCCACCGGCCGCTCGGACTACCCCAACCAGATCAACAACGTCCTCTGCTTCCCCGGGATCTTCCGCGGCGCCCTCGACGTCCGCGCCCCCAGCATCACGGAGGAGATGAAGATGGCCGCCGCCTGCGCCATCGCCGAGATCGTCCCCGAGGAGGAGCTTCGCGAGGACTACATCATCCCCTCCGTCTTCAACCGCGACGTCGCCCCCGCCGTCGCCCACGCCGTCGCCGACCAGGCCCGCGCCAGCGGCACCGCCCTCGCCGGCCGGCAGGTCGGCTTCGCCCAGGGCGACACCGCGACCGGCGCCCACCAGGCCCTCGGCGCCGAGACCCGCGCCCCCGCCCCCGGCTGAGCGCTTCGCCCGTGGCCGCGACCCCCGCGCGCGTAACCCTCACCGGAGCCACCGGACTCATCGGCTCAGCCCTCGCCCGCGAGCTCGCCGCCGCCGGCGCCGAGGTCATCGTCCTCTCCCGCGACCCCGACCGCGCCCACGCGGCGCTCGACCTCCCCGCCGAGCCCTGGGAGCCCCTGCGCGAACCCGCCCCCGCCAGCGCCCTCGCCGGACGCGACGCCCTCGTCCACCTCGCCGGGGAGACCATCGCCCAGCGCTGGAGCCCCCGCGCCAGGCACGCCATCCGCGAGAGCCGTCTCCTCGGCACCCGCAACCTCCTCGAGGGCCTCCGCCGCCTGCGCGCCCCCCAACGCCCCCCCGTCCTCCTCTCCGCCTCCGCCGTCGGCTTCTACGGCCCCCAC
Organism: Solirubrobacteraceae bacterium; assembly: GCA_035940155.1. Classification (GTDB taxonomy): domain Bacteria; phylum Actinomycetota; class Thermoleophilia; order Solirubrobacterales; family Solirubrobacteraceae; genus Palsa-744. Next base: position 2,144 of record DASZFE010000097.1, read on the forward strand.
CGCGAGGAGCCCCTCGACGAGGACGCCCCGCCCGGGCGCGACTTCCTCGCCCAGCTCTGCGCCGCCTGGGAGTCCGAGGCCCACGCCGCCGCCGAGCTCGACATGCGCGTCCTGCACCTGCGCACCGGCGTCCTCCTCGACCCCCGCGGGGGCGCCCTGGCGAAGATGCTCCCCCCCTTCCGCCT
>DASZFE010000098.1:0-3514 GCA_035940155.1 Solirubrobacteraceae bacterium
ACCACGGCGATCGTCTCGACGTTGACTCCGGGGGCGATCTCGTTGTAGGAGCAGACCGCGAGGTGGGGCTGGACCTGGGCGATCAGACGGCGCAGATGGCGGCGCACGCGCGCCGAGCAGAGGAGCACCGGGCGCGAGCCCAGACCGCCGGCGTGCTCGACCTGGGCGCCGAGCGCGGAGACGATGGCCTGGGCGCGGGGGGGGTCCATCGCGAGGTACTCGCCGTCGGTGGTCTGCGTGATCGAGGTCGCAACCTCCTGCTCGATGGCGGGGTCGAGGGTGATGGCCTGCAGGCGGAGATGCTCGTCGAGGTGGGGGGCCGTGATCGAACGGCCGAGGGCCTGACGGGCGTACTCGGCGAGGAGGCCGGTATCCCGTGTTATTCGCGCCTTGTCCCCGATCGCCTCCAGGATCGTCCCCAGATCGCGGATCGCCACGCCTTCGGAGAGCAGCGACTGCAGGACGCGCTGGATCTCCCCGAGGGAGAGGGCCTCGGGGACGACCTCCTCGACGACGGCGGCGTTGGTCTGCTTGAGCTGGTCCAGGAGGGTGCGGACGTCCTGGCGGGTGAGGAGCTCGGCGGCGTGCGTGCGGATGGTCTCGGTGAGGTGGGTGACGATCACGGACTCGGGGTCCACGACGGTGTACCCGAGCGACTCGGCCTCGCCGCGGCCAGACTCGTGGACCCAGATGGCGGGGAGGCCGAAGGCGGGCTCGGTGGTGGGGATGCCCTGGAGCTCGCCGGTGGCTTCGCCGGAGTCCATCGCGAGGAGGTGCCCAGGCATGATCCGCCCGCGCGCGACCTCCGAGGCGCGGACCTTCAGGACGTACTCGTGGGACTCCACGCCGAGCTCGTCGTGGATGCGCACGGCGGGGATGACGATCCCGAGCTCGCCGGCGATCTGCCGGCGGATCATGCTGACGCGGCGCAGGAGCGAGCCGCCCTGGGTGCCCTCGACGATGGGGACGAGGCCGAAGCCGATCGCGAGCTCCAGGGCGTCGACGGGGAGCCGTTCGACGGCGTCCTCGCCGGAGGGGATCTGCGCGGGGGTCTCCTGCGCGGCGCCGGTCTCGGCGTCCGTGGCGGAGTGCAGGCCGTTGCGCACGCTCCAGCCGACCGCGGCGAGGATCGCGGCGATGAGCAGGAAGGGGAGCTTGGGCAGGCCGGGGACGAGCGCGAAGAGCCCGATGACGCCCGCGGCGACCATGGGGGCGCGGCGCTGGTTGAGGATCTGTTCGGCGATGTCGCTGCCGAGGTCGCGCTCGGAGGTGGCGCGGGTGACGATGATGCCGCTGGCGACGGCGATCAGGAGGGCGGGGATCTGGGCGGCGAGCCCGTCGCCGATGGTGAGGAGCGAGAACTGCTGGACGGCTTCGCTGAAGCCGAGGTGGTGCTGCATGACGCCCACGACGATCCCGCCGATGAGGTTGATGGCGGTGATGATCACGGCGGCCATGGCGTCGCCCTTGACGAACTTCGAGGCTCCGTCCATGGCGCCGTAGAAGTCGGCTTCCTGGCCGATCTCCGCCCGGCGCAGGCGGGCGACGTCGTCGGTGATGAGCCCGGCGTTGAGGTCGGCGTCGATGGCCATCTGCTTGCCGGGCATGGCGTCGAGGGTGAAGCGGGCGCCGACCTCGGCCACGCGGCCGGCGCCGTTGGTGACGACCACGAACTGGATCACGACGAGGATCATGAAGATCACGAGGCCCACGACGACGTTGCCCCCGACGACGAAGCTCCCGAAGGCCTTCACGACGCTCCCGGCGTCGCCGGTGGTGAGGATCAGGCGCGTCACGGATACGTTGATGGCGAGGCGGAACATCGTCGTGAGCAGCAGCAGGCTCGGGAAGGAGGCGAAGTCCAGGGCGCGCCCGAGGTACATCGTGGCGACGACGATCGTCAGGGCGGCGGAGATGTTCAGGGTGATGAGGAGGTCGAGCAGGGGCGAGGGGAGCGGGACGACGAGCATCGTCACGACCATCACGACGCCGATCGCCGCGAGGAGGTCGGTGTGGGCGAGGAAGCGGCGCGCGAGGGTCATGCCACACCTCGGCGGCGCGCGGCCATGCGGTAGACGAAGGCGAGGACCTGGGCGACGGCGGCGTAGAGCTCGGCGGGGATCATCTGGCCGATCTCCACGGAGCCGTGCAGCGCGCGCGCGAGCGGCGGGTCGGCGACTATCGGGACCTCGTGCTCCTCGGCGACGCGCCGGATCTGGGCGGCGATGAGGTCCTTGCCCTTGGCGACGACCTCGGGGGCGGTGCGCGTGCCGTCGTAGCGGAGGGCCACGGCGTAGTGGGTCGGGTTGGTCACGACGACGTCGGCCTCGGGGACGGCGGCCATCATGCGCGCCCGCGCGGCCTGCAGCTGGCGGCGGCGGATCGCGGACTTGACCTCGGCGGGGAGCCCGTGGCGGCGGGTCTCGTCCTTGAGCTCCTGCTTGGTCATCCGGATGCGCTTCTCGTGGCGGCGGCGCTGCCAGGCGTAGTCGATGACGCCGATGAGCAGGTAGGCGAAGGCGGCGCGCTGGGCGACGGCGATGGCTTTGCCGGCGATCATCACCCCGAGGGTGGCGGGGGGGATGCCGACGTGGGCGGCGAGCGCCTGCGTCCCGGGGATCAGGGCGAAGCCCGCGAAGGCGCCGACGGCGGAGAGCTTGGCGAGGGTCTTGAGGGTGAGGAAGACGAGATTCGCGCCGAGCAGGTTGCGCGCCCCGGCGATCGGGTTGATCCGACGCAGGTCGAAGGAGAGGGCCTGCGGGGAGGGGCGCAGGCCGACCTGGGCGACCCCGGCGATCAGGCCGGTGGCCATGCAGATCCCCGCGATCGGGCCCGTGCTGAGCGCGATGGTCTGGAGGCCGGAGTAGAAGAGGGTGCGCAGGCCCGCGGCGCTCGTGGCCTGGGCGGGCCGGCCGATCTCGCCGAGCGTCTCGCGGAAGCTCGCGGCGATCGTGTGCGCGATGCCGGGGCCGAGGACGCTCAGGCCAAGGAGCCCCGCGCTCAGCGCGAGCGCCCCGCTGAGGTCCGGGGAGCGCGCGACCTGGCCTTTCTTGCGCGCGTCCTCGCGGTGTTTGGGGGTGGCCTTCTCGGTGCGGTCCTGGGCGGGCATGTTCCTCGCGAGCCCTCCTAGCCGAAGCGCAGCGCGAGCAGGGCGTTGCCCACGGTGTTCGAGAGTTGGCCCGCGACCCAGCTCGAGACGAACGGGAGGGTCGCGGCGACGATGATGAGCGTGACGATGACCTTGACGGGGAAGCCGACCGCGAAGACGTTGAGCTGGGGGACCACGCGGGAGACGACGCCGAAGGCGGCGTCGGTCATGAGCAGGGCGATCAGGACGGGCGCGGCGATCTCGAGGGTCGCGGTGAAGATCGCGCCGAAGACCTGCTCGACGCCGCCGAGCATCGAGGCGATGTGGGGAGCGGAGGTGAGGGGGACGAGCGAGAAGGTCTGCGAGATCCCTCGGACCATCCAGGCGTCGCCGCCGATGGTGAGGAAGATCATCGTGCCGAAGAGC
>DASZFE010000099.1:0-6354 GCA_035940155.1 Solirubrobacteraceae bacterium
CCGACTGCGAGCGCAGCGAGGGTCGTGAGCAGGAAGGGCCGCCTCGCGACGAAGCCCTTCAGCCACCGCGCCAGCTCGACGATCACGAACGTGACGACGGCGGCAGCGGCTGCGAGGACGATCGTCCACGCGAAGTCGCCCCAATCGGGCCTGGAGAACGCAGGCAGAGCCAGCGGACTCAGGGCGTAGGCGCTCGTGCTGAGGCCGGTCAACGTTCCCATGCCGATGAACACAAGCGAGCCGATTCCGGCGGCGAGCAATCCGGGGAGCAGGATGACCGGCAGCGTCGCCCCACCCAACCCGGTGGCCTCGATGATGATCACCGCGCCCACGGCCGGGGAGCCGAAGAGCGAGGAAATGGCGGCGAAGGCCCCGGCGGCGGCCATCAACGCCAAGGCCTGATCGGGCGCATCCTTCCTGGCCAGTCGCATCGCCAGGAACCCAAGACCCATCCCGAGGGCGATGAGCGGTGCCTCCGGGCCGAGGACCAGCCCGAGGCCGAGCGTGGCCAGCGCGGCCAGCAGTATGCCCGGGAGCTCGATCGGCTGCGTGGGAGCACCCCCGGTCTTGAGGCCGTCGGCGGGCACGTGGCCCCCGCGACCCGGCAGGCGCACGATCGCAAGCGCAGTGAGTAGGCCGGCCAGGGCGAGCCAGGGCAACGGCCACCACCAGGGGACGGTGTCGAACCCCAGGGTGCTCGGAAGATCTTTATAGACCCCGTGCTGGATGTAGTAGACGAGCTCCAAGAAGCCCCACGAGGCGAGCGAGACGAGCAGGCCGATCACCGCAGCGAACACGAGCAGCACGCGGTACTGGCCGCTCCGAATCAGCGAGCCCGAATCGATCGGTGGGGCGGCGTCGCTCATCGCGTCCCATCACCATTGGCGCACGGGGACTGCGCGAATAGAGCACACCGGGATCGAACACCTACCGCCGATCCGGGTGGGCTCGCGTCAGGGCCCACCGAGCCTGGTCCGATCGTCAACCGCGTAAGCCAGGATCAGCGCCAGTGGGAAAACGAACAGACTCAAGATGAAGTACCCGATGAAGCTGTGCCCCTTGCGACCAGCAACGCGGGCCGGCCAGAACGCTACGGCGACCCAGATCACGGCGAAGATGATCCAGGCGAATGTTGATACGGCGAGAATCCCAACCATCGCTTATCCCCAACCCTAGCTGGACGGCAATGCCACTGTTTGTTCCGACGCATCTTAGCCTCACGAGACCTGGCGCCGACGCGCGCCATCCGCCGGGGCGAGCCGATCTCTTGTGCGGCCGGCGTCCTCTGGTGCTCGGCCCGCATAGACTCACCCGATGCCCACCCCCCGCATCCGCGCCTGGGAGGAGAGCGGGACTTACGAGACGGTGCTCGGGGAGCGGCTGTACGTCCACCGCACCGATGGGGAGGGTCCGCTGCTGGTCCTCCTGCACGGGTTCCCCTCGTGCTCGTATGACTGGCGCGCGCTGCTCGAGCTCGGGCTGCCGCGGGCGACGCTGGCCTTCGACTTCCTCGGCTTCGGCCTCTCGGCGAAGCCGGCGAATCACCGGTACTCGCTGCGCGACCAGGCGGACCTCGTCTGTGAGCTCGTGCGCGCCTCGGGGGAGGGGGAGGTCTTCGTGCTCGCGCACGACATGGGGACCTCGGTCGCGACGGAGCTCCTCGCGCGGGACCTCGAGGGAGGGCTCGGGTTCGCTCTGGAGGGGGTCTTGCTGCTGAACGGCTCGATGGTCCAGGACGCCGCGAGCCCGACCCTCGGACAGCGGCTCCTGCGCGGGCCTCTCGGGCCGCTGGCCTCGCGGGTGAGCTCCGAGCGCTTCTTCCGGGCTCAGCTCGGGAGCGTCTTCTCCGCGGCCCACCCCCTCTCGGCCGAGGAGGCCGCGGACCAGTACGCCCTCTACACGCACGCGGGTGGGAACCGGATCGCGCACCGGACGATCCGCTACATGGACGAGCGCAAGCGCGAGGCGCCTCGCTGGCACGGGGCCCTGCGCGACTGGCCCGGGCGGCTCTCCTTCGCGTGGGCCCTCTGCGACCCGGTCGCGACGCCCGCGGTGCTCGAGGCTCTCCTGGCGCTCCGCCCCGCGGCGCCCGTGTTGCGCTGGCCCGAGCTCGGGCACTACCCGCAGATCGAAGACCCCGCCGCGGTGCGCGCGGCGCTCGAAGAGAACCTCTCCGCGTGATCCCTCCGGAGCGGGGGCGACGGGGCGAGGTATAGTCGAACGGGATCAAACGAGCGGAGGCGAAGCGGATGGCGAGCGTGGAGACTGAGACCGGCATCGCGGCGAACGCGGAGGCGATCGAGGCGTGGGATGGGCCGCTGTATGACCGCTTCGTGCGGTTCCGCGAGGTCCTCACGGGCGGGCTGGGGGAGCACGGGGAGGTTGCGCTCGAGCTGTTCCCACCCCGGGCGGGCGAGCGCGTGCTGGACGTGGGGTGTGGATTCGGAGACACGACGCAGCGGATCGCGGAGCTCGTAGGTCACGAGGGCGAGGTCGTGGGCGTGGACGCGGCGGCGCGCTTCATCGAGACCGCGACCCTCGAGGCGGCCGAGGCGGGGGTCGCGAACGTGCGCTTCGCGGTCGCGGACGTGCAGTGCGACCCGCTCGGGGGGCCCTACGCGATGGCCTTCTCGCGCTTCGGGACGATGTTCTTCGCCAGCCCCGTCGCGGCCCTGCGGAACGTCAGGGAGTCCCTCGTGCCCGGGGGGCGCCTGGTGATGGTGGTCTGGCGCCGGCGGATCGACAACGATTGGCTCTACCGCGCGCAGCAGATCGTCGAGGAGATCGTGACTCGCCCGGAGGAGTACGAGGAGCCGACCTGTGGCCCGGGCCCCTTCTCGATGGCCGACGCGGACACGACGAGCGAGATCCTGGGGCACGCGGGCTTCAGCGAGATCGCGCTGCGCCGGTGCGATCTGCCGATCATGATCGGTCGTGACGTCGAGGAAGCGATCGACCTCGCGATGGCGCTCGGCCCCGGAGGGGAGATCCTGCGCCTCGCGGGAGAGCGCGCGGCGCACCTGCATGGGGAGGTCCGGGCTGCGCTTCACGCGGGGCTCTCGGAGTTCGACGGTCCGGAGGGCCTCCGCGCCCCGGCCTCGACGTGGATCGTCTCGGCGACGGCGTAGCCGAGTCAGACGATCGTCATCGGCGTGGGCCGCGCTGGTTGACATCGCGTGCGCGGGGTGTCCGGGAGTGTTCGCGGGCATCTCCGGGCGGGACTATGATGCGCGCTCATCGGCAGGTCCGGGTTGTTCACGCAACGGGTTGAGAGCGCTCGCGAGCGGGCGCGGAAAGGAGAAGTCGAGATGTCCCTGAGCACGATCCTCGAGAGTCCGGAGCACGACCTCGAGACCCCCGAGCACGAGTTCGAAGACGCGGACTGGGACGAAGACGACGACGAGGAGCTCGCAGACGACGACGAGGAGGAGCTCGACCTGGACGATGACGAATACGAGGAGGACGAGGGCATCTAGCGCCCACCCGCGAGACTGCGTGGGATCCGCCTGAGGAGGCCGGGAGATATTTGACGTGACCCCTTAGGCTGGGTCGATGCGGGCCCCGATGGCGTCGACCTCGATCGGCGAAAGCCTGGCCGCGTTCTTCGACGCGGTCGGGCAGTTCTTCTCGGATCTCGCGGCCGTCCACTGGGGTGCGCTGGCAATTGGCCTGGGGTTCTTCGCGCTGAACCTCGCGCTGCGCTCACGCGCGTTCTTCCACAGCCTCCGTGCGGCCTACCCGGCGGTGAGCTTCCAGTGGCGGCGGATCTTCGGCGCGTACGTCGCGGCGGTGGGCTTCAACAACGTCGTGCCCGCGCGTGGCGGAGACCTGATCAAGCTCTTCCTCGCAAAGAGCTCGATCCGGAGCTCGACCTACCCGACGGTCGCGGCGGCCTTCTTCGTGGAGTCGATCTTCGACGTGGGCGTGGGCGTGCTCGTGCTGATCTTCGCCTTCACGCAGGGCGTCTTCCCGAAGCCTCCGGACTTCTCGAAGCTGAGCTCCTTCGACATCTCCTACCTCGCGGGGCACTTCCGCCTGATGCTCTTCCTGATCACCGCGCTCGCGGTGCTCGGTCTGCTCGTCTTCGCGCTCTTCTCCGGGCGCGCGCGGACCTTCTGGGTGAGGGTCCGTCAGGGCCTGACGATCCTGAGCGATCGGCCGCGGTACCTGCGGGAGGTCGTGGCCTGGCAGGCCGCGGGGTGGGCGTGCCGCTTCGGAGCGTTCTGGTTCATGCTCGAAGCCTTCCGCGTGGGCGCGTCCGTTCAGGCCGTCCTGCTCGTCTTCGCGGTCAACCAGGTCGCGGGCGCCGTGCCGTTCACGCCGGGGGGCGCGGGCGTGCAGCAGGCGCTCCTCGTGAGGGTCTTCGCGGTGCGCTCGCCCGCGGCGGTCGTCGCGGCCTACTCGGTCGGGCAGCAGCTCGCGATCGCGGCCTTCACGGGCCTCCTCGGACTCGCGGCGGTCGTCTTCGTCTTCCGCTTCCGGTCCTTCAGGGAGGTCATCGACGCGGGCCGTGCCTCGCGCGAGGCCGAGCGACGCGGGGACGCTACTGAAGTCCCGCGCGCGCCTCGCGCACGAGCGTGACGGCCTCGGGGAAGACGACCGCGATGACGGAGCGGATCTGCTGCGCCTGGGCCTCGGCGCTGCCCTGGAGGTTCACGCGGTTGACCGCCGCGACGGTCATGTCGACGGCAAGCTTGATCGCGTTGTCGGCCCAGGCGAGACGCTGCTGGCCCTGCATCTGCTCTGCGAACTCGGCGAGGCGGCGCTGCATCTCCTCAGGGTCGCCGAAGAGGTCTCCGAGGCCACCACTCTCCATGTGGACCATCCTAGCGAGGGATCTCTCTCCGGAGCGCTCCACGTAGACTGGCGGGGAATGTCGAGCGCCGGCGAGATCAGGCGACAGGTGGCTTGGGAGAGCGAGCGGCGCGCGCGACTGGGTGTGCCCGCGTTCGCGGGCGGCGTCCTGTACGTCCTCAGTGGGATCATCCTGAGCGCGACGCTCAAGAACGCGCCGACGGTGGGGGTGCTCCAGGGGATCGCGCCGGCGCTGCGCGGGGTCCCCGATCCACTCGTGAGCCCGCGCGCCGGGGAGGTGCGGTTCGCGAGCGAACACGCCTTCGGGCTGCTCGTCGGGAGCGTGCTGCAGGCGCTCGCGCTCGCGATCCTGATCGTCGTGCTGCTGTTCCTGCTCCAGTCCGTGAGCTTCCGTCGCCCAGAGGTTCCACCCGCGGCGCGGCCGCTGGTGCTCTTCGGCGGGGGGGCCTTCGCGGCGGCGGGCCTGGTCGCTCAGATCGTGCGGACGATCCAGACGCACGCCTTCGCGGTCGGTCACGACTTCTCCAACCACGCGGTCGAAGAAGCGCTGACGCCGACCGCGTACGTCGTGGTCGAGCTCCTCGGCCTGCTCGTGGGCATCGTCTTCGCGGCGGGAATGGTGATCGTTGTCTTGAACGCGATGCGCGTCGGGCTGCTCGTACGCTGGATGGGGATGCTCGGGATCGTCATGGCCGTGCTCGTCTTCACGCCCTTCGGGATCTTCTTCGGGGGGGCGCTGCCGTCGCTGCTCGTGGCCTTCTGGATGGTCGGGCTCGGAATCCTCCTGCTGGGCCGCTGGGCCGGGGGCGACCCGCCGGGCTGGGCCGCGGGCGAGGCGCGGCCGTGGCCGACGGCCGCGGAGCGCACGGGCGCCAGGCGCGGGGGCTCGGGGGAAGCCGCCGAGGTGGTCCCCGAGCCCGCGCAGGTGGGTACGGGCTCCTCTGCGCGAAACCGTCGCAAGCGCGGGGCGCGGGGCTGATGTCGGAGACCGAGGAGCGCTCGGAGGAGGCCGCGGAGCTCGACCGGGAGCTCGCGGGGCTCTTGGGGGTCGAGCGCTTCGAGCCCCTGGCGGAGTTCCGCGAGCAGGCGCTCGTGCGAGACCCTGGAGTCTACGAGCGGGCCGCCGCGGACCCGCTCGAGTGGTGGGCCGGGCGGGCGGCGGAGCTCCACTGGTTTCGGCCCTGGGAGAAGATCCTCGATGACTCGCGGGCGCCCTTCTACGAGTGGTTTCAGGGGGGGACCTTGAACGTCTCCTACAACTGCCTCGACCGTCACGTCCTCGCGGGGCGGGGGGACCGCGTGGCCTTTCACTGGCGCGGGGAGGAGGGGCAGGAGCGGGCGATCACCTACGCGGAGCTGCTCGCGGAGGTCAAGCGCTTTGCGAACGCCCTCAAGGATCTCGGTATCCGCAAGGGCGACGTTGTCGGGATCTACCTGCCGATGATTCCCGAGGTGGCCGTCGCGATGCTCGCGTGTGCGCGAATCGGGGCGCCGCACAACGTCGTCTTCGGCGGCTTCGCGCCGGAAGCGGTGCGCGAG
>DASZFE010000100.1:0-5934 GCA_035940155.1 Solirubrobacteraceae bacterium
ACGACCTCGAGCGCTTCCGCCACGGGCCAGTCGAGCACGACGACATCGCTCTCGGCGGCGCTCGCGGCGAGTCTCAACTCCGCGGTCCCCAAGGAAACGCAGACCTCCGCGACGGCCCCCGTCCCAAGCGTTTCGGCCGGCACATCGTCCGCTGGCGAACCAAGCTCTGAAGCCAAAGGAGGCTGACTTTAGAGATAAGATCTAACTCTTAACTAGAGCTTTAGTCTTGCTCGGCATCGATTCTCCGGCGGTGGTTGAGAGTTCGGGGATATGCAATAAATGTTGCGAGACTCGCCGTTGTGGTTGACATGGCGAAGTTCCCTGCATAACGTGCAAAACTGTACGACTCGACGATGGCTCTCGTCAAACCCTAACCTATAACTCGAGACTTGGGCGGAACTTATGGAGAGCGGTGGCAGCTATCTGGCGGTGATCAAGGTCGTGGGTGTCGGCGGCGGCGGCACGAACGCGGTGAGCCGCATGGTCGACGCGGGACTGCGGGGCGTGGAGTTCATCGCGGCGAACACGGACGCGCAGGCGTTGGCGATGTGCGACGCGGACGTGAAGCTGAACATCGGCCACGAGTCCACGCACGGCCTCGGCGCGGGCGCTAACCCCGACGTGGGCCTCGGAGCGGCGTCGGAGTCGCGGGACGAAATCAAGGAGGCGCTGAAGGGCGCTGACATGGTCTTCGTGACCGCGGGCGAGGGTGGCGGCACGGGCACGGGCGCGGCGCCGGTGATCGCGGAGATCGCCAAGAACGAGATCGGCGCGCTGACGGTGGGAGTGGTGACGCGCCCGTTCGACTTCGAGGGCGCGCAACGCTCGCGGCAGGCGACGGAGGGGATCGAGCGCCTGCGGGAGGTCGTGGACACGCTGATCGTGATCCCGAACGAGAAGCTCCTCGCGGTGGTCGAGCGGCGGACGTCGATGCTGGACGCGTTCCGCGAGGCCGACAACGTGCTGCGCCAGGGCGTGCAGGGGATCACGGACCTGATCACGATCCCGGGCCTGATCAACCTGGACTTCGCGGACGTGCGGACGATCATGCACGACGCGGGCTCGGCGCTGATGGGCATCGGGACGGCCGGCGGGGAGAACCGCTGCGTGGAGGCCGCGAAGATCGCGATCTCCTCGCCGCTCCTGGAAGAGGCCGTCGACGGCGCGACGGGGATCCTCCTGAACATCACGGGCGGCAAAGAGCTCGGCCTGTTCGAGGTCAACGAGGCCGCGGAGATCATCCAGGGCGCGGCGGACTCCAACGCGAACATCATCTTCGGCGCGGTGATCGACGAGAGCCTCGGCGACGAGGTCCGCGTGACGGTGATCGGGACGGGCTTCGACCACCGACCCGGGCGTGGCGCGCGCAGCCACCGCCGCGGCCGTCCGGCCGATCGCGGCCCCCGGATCGGAGAGCGCGAGCGCTCCTCGCTCGAGATCTCAGACGACGAGATCGACGTGCCGCCGTTCCTGCGCTGAGCTGCGGACCTTCGATAGCCTGCGGCTGTGAGCGCCTCGCAGACGCTGCGTCGCACCCCCCTGTTCGAGCGCCACGTGGCGGCGGGGGCGAAGCTGGTGCCCTTCGCGGGCTGGGAGATGTCGGTCTCCTACACGAGCGCCGCCGATGCGATCCGCGCCGAGCACATGGCGGTGCGCGAGGGGTGCGGGATCTTCGACGTCTCGCACATGGGGCAGATCGAGACGGCCGGGCCGGATGCGCTGGCGCTGCTGCAGCGGCTGCTCTCCAACGACCTCTCCAAGCTCGCGGTCGGCGGGGCGCAGTACAGCGTGCTGTGCCGCGAGGACGGCGGGGTCCTGGACGACCTGTTCACGTATCGACTGGAGGAGGAGCGCTACCTGACGGTGACGAACGCGGCGAACCACGTGCGCGACCTGGAGTGGTTTCGCGCGCACGCGGGGGGCTTCGAGGTCGAGGTGAACGACCGCCTGGAGGACTACGCGATGCTCGCCGTGCAGGGCCCCGAGGCGCGGGGGATCGTCCAGGGGCTTGCCGCGGGTCCGCTGCCGGCGCGCATGACCGCGCAGGTGGGGAGGCTCGCGGGTGTGGAGGCGCTGATCTGCGGGACGGGATACACGGGCGAGGACGGCGTGGAGGTGCTGCTCGCGCCCGGCGATGCGCCGGGGTTGTGGGAGGAGCTCGTGCGTGCGGGCGCGCGCCCGGCGGGGCTCGCGGCCCGTGACACGTTGCGCCTGGAGGCGTGCTTCCATCTCTACGGGAACGACCTGAGCGTCGAGCGCGGCCCGATCGAGGCGGGCCTCGGCTGGTGCTGCCAGGAGGAGACGGGCTTCATCGGCTCGGAGGCCGTACGCGCAACGCGCGAGGCCGGGCCGGCGGAGAGGCTCGTGGCGTTCGCGATCGAGGGCCCGGGGATCGCGCGCCAGGGCAACGCGGTGATCGGCGGCGGCGAGGTCACTAGCGGCACCCTCTCGCCCTGTCTGGAGATCGGGATCGGACTCGCCTACGTCCCGGCCGAGCGCGCGGCGGTGGGTACGCGTCTTGAGATCGACGTGCGCGGGCGCGTTCGGGAGGCTGTGGTGCGTGAGAAGCCCTTCGTGGCGAAGCGAATCCGCAAAATCGGCGATGCCAAGACCCTGCCTGGCGTGGATCTCGACAACTCGGAGTCGCTGCGCGATCTCATGGACGGACTGGGCTGATCCTCTCGGGAGCAAGAGCGCCCGCGGACGGCATGCGTATTGCTTGCATTACATGCATTGTGCTATCATCGCTGCCATGCCCAATGTCCAGGTTCGCGACGTGCCTGAAGATGTCCACCGGCGATTGAAGTCCCAGGCGGCTCTTGCGGGGCAGTCGCTCAACGAGTTCCTGCTGGCGCGGATGGGCGATATCGCACGGACGCCGACGGTGGCGGAGCTTGCCGGGCGAATCCGCTTACGCGCGTCCTACACGGGAGGCTCGTCGGCGACGCTCATCCGCGAGGATCGCGACCGTAGTTGATCGTCCTCGACGCCTCCGTTCTCGCCGACTTTCTGCTCGGCCGTCCGCAGGCGATGGCTGCCTTGGGCGCTGAGCTTGCCGGTCACGAGCAGGAGCCCCTTCATGCTCCCGAGCTGATCGAGCCGGAGACGCTGAACGCTCTGCGTCGGCTTGCGGCCAAAGGAAGCGTGAGTGAGGAGCGCGCGAGCGAGGCCGTGAGCGATCTCGCCGACGTGCGTCTCGTCCGCTATCCGCAGGCTCCGCTGCGGGCGCGGGTGTGGGAGTTGCGGCACAACCTCACGGCCTACGACGCCTCTTACCTTGCGCTGTCGGAGGCGCTTGAAGACTCGATCCTCCTCACCGGCGACGGCGGCCTGGCCGAACAGGCCCGTGTCCACCTGGGGGATGACCGGGTCCGGCACGTCGAGTAGGGCCTGCCGAGGCGCCGCCGAGCACCGGCGCGCCCGCGCGAGTGCATAGAGTTAGGCGCACCGAAGAACGACTGGCGAGAAGGAGCACCATGCCCGACGCGAGCTATCCCGAGGACCTGCTGTACCACGCCGAGCACGACTGGGCTCGGATCGAAGGCGAGGAGGCGACGCTGGGGATCACTTGGTACGCGCAGGACGCGCTCGGAGAGGTGGTCTTCTTCGAACCGCCCGCGGTGGGGACGAGGCTGAGACAGGGCGAGCCTTACTCGGAGGTCGAGTCGGTGAAGGCGGTCTCCGATGTGATCGCGCCGCTCTCGGGTGAGGTGATCGCGTCCAACGATGCCCTGGTGCAGGAGCCGGGTCCGATCAACGAGGACCCCTATGGTGAGGGGTGGCTGGTCAGGGTGCGCCTGGCGGATCCCTCCGAGCGTGAGGAGCTGATGGACGCCGCGGCCTACCGGGCCGGCCTCGGCCGATGACCCGCTACACCGCCACCACCCCCGTCGACCTCGAGCGGATGCTCGCGGCGATCGGCGTGGACTCGTTGACGGAGCTCTTCGAGCGCCAGGTCCCGCAGGCGGTGCGGCTGGACCGGCCGCTGGCGCTCCCGGAGGGGATGGGCGAGCAGGAGGTCTACGCGCACCTGCGCGAGCTGGCGGAGCGGAACGTGAGCGCGGAGGAGGAGATCTCCTTCCTGGGGGCGGGGATGTACGACCACTACGTCCCGGCATTGATCGACATGCTCTGTGAGCGCTCGGAGTTCCTGACCCCCTACACGCCCTACCAGCCCGAGATCTCCCAGGGGGGGCTGCAGGTGATGTTCGAGTACCAGACGGCGATCAGCGAGCTGACGGGGCTGCCGGTCTCCAACGCCTCCGTGTATGAGGGCCCCTCGGCGGTGGCCTCGGCGGGGTACATGGCGCTGCTCCACAATGGCCGGAAGCGCTTCGTGGTGAGCGCGGGCCTGCACCCGCACTCGATCGAGACCCTGCGGACCTACGCGCGGGGGTACGGGGCGGAGATCGTCGAGGTGCCGCTCTCCGACGGCGTGACCGACCCCGAGGCGTGGGCGGCGGCGATCCACGGCGGGGGCGCCCCCGAGGAATCGGCGGGCGCGGCCTTCTTCGCGCAGCCGAACTTCTACGGTGCGGTGGAGGACGCGGCGGCGCTGAGCGCGGCGGCGAAGGCGGGGGGCTCGGCCGCGGGCGCATCGGCGTCCCCGGCCCCGGGCGCGTCCCCGGCATCGGCACCGGTGGTGATCGCGCAGGTGGACCCGATCACGCTGGGCGTCCTCGCGCCGCCGGGGGAGTGCGGGGTGGACGTGGCGGTCGGGGAGGGCCAGTCGCTTGGCAATCGCCTCGATTTCGGCGGCCCGTCGTTCGGGTTCTTCGCGGCGCGCGAGGAGTACCTGCGGCGGATGCCGGGGCGGATCGCGGGGGAGACGCGCGACGTGGAGGGGCGCCGGGGGTTCGTGCTGACGCTGCAGACGCGCGAGCAGCACATCCGCCGGGAGAAGGCGACCTCGAACATCTGCACGGCGCAGGCGCTGAACGCGCTCGCGGGGGTGGTGTACCTGACGTGGCTGGGACGGCGGGGGATCGTGGAGCTGGGGGAGCTGCTGCTGGCGCGGACGCACTACGCGCGCGAGGCCCTGACGGCCCTGGAAGGCGTGGAGGCGCTGCACACCCGGCCGGTGATCCGGGAGTTCGCGCTGCGCCTGAACGCGAACGTGGCCGCGGTGCTGCGCAGGTGCGCGGCGCGCGGGATCAACCCGGGGGCGGACCTGCACGCGCTGACGGGCCGTGAGGAGGATCGCGGGGGGCTGCTGGTGGCGCTGACGGAGCGAAGGACGCGCGCGGAGATCGACCGCCTCGCGGAGGCTCTCGGGGAGGCGGTCGCGGCGGAGCGGGAGGCGGTCGCGGTATGAACGAGGAGACGCTGACGATCTTCCAGAAGGGCGCGCCGGGCCGGCAGGCGTTCCAGTGCCCGGAGCCGGACGTGCCGCACGTGGACCCCGACCGGCTGCTCCCGGCGCACCTGCGCCGCAGAGAGCCCCCACGGCTGCCGGAGGTCTCCGAGCCGGAGATCGTGCGCCACTATGTGCGGCTGTCGAAGCGGAACTTCGACCTGGACTCGGGCTTCTACCCGCTGGGGTCGTGCACGATGAAGCACAACCCGCGCCTGCACGAGCGCGTGGCGGCGCTCCCGGGGCACGCGCGGCTGCACCCGTTGCAGGACCCCGAGCGGGCGCAGGGGGCGCTGGAGCTGATGTGGAGCCTCCAGGAGGCGCTGGGGGAGATCGCGGGCCTGCCGCACGTCTCGCTCCAGCCCTCGGCGGGCTCGCACGGGGAGCTCGCGGGGGTGCTGCTGACGCGGGCCTACCACGAGGATCGGGGGGAGCGCCGCCACAAGGTGCTGACGCCGGACACGGCCCACGGGACGAACCCGGCGACGGTGACGATGGCGGGCCTGGAGGTCGTGAAGGTCGCGACGAACGCCCGCGGCGGCGTGGATCTGGACGACCTGCGGGCGAAGGCGGACGGGGAC
>DASZFE010000101.1:0-3065 GCA_035940155.1 Solirubrobacteraceae bacterium
TGCCAGTGTCGCCGCTGGCGCACCCGCGATGGCTGCCTGCACATCCTTTAGGCGCGCGCCGAACTTCGGGCCAAGCGTCTTCATGTTGGCCTTCACTTCCTGGCTCAACAGTGGTCCGTTCGCTGGATCGTGCAGCGTCACCTTCTTGACGTTCAGTTCCTCCATGATCTGATCCGCGAAGCGTTCCACCGCGCGACGGTCGCTGTCGCTGCCGGGCTGTACTTTCATCTCGGCGAGCGGCTGGCGGACCTTGATCTTCGCCTGCGCCCTTGCGTTCAGGCCCAGGCGGACCGTCTCACGGGCGATCCCCATCGCCTCCTCGAGCTCGATCTCGCGCGTGGGAAGGTCGGGCGCGGTCGGGAAGTCGCAGAGGTGCACGCTCGCCAGCTCCCCGTCGAGGTTCTCGTAGATCTCGTCCGCCACGAACGGGCAGAAGGGCGCGAGGAGCTTCGCGATCGTCAGCAGGCACTCCCGCAGCGTCTCGAACGCCGCGGGCTCCCCGTCCCAGAAGCGCCGCCGCGAGCGCCGCACGTACCAGTTGGAGAGATCGTCCACGAGGTCCGCGATCGCCCGCCCCGCCACCGTCGCGTCGTAGGCGTCCAGGCGCTCGGCCACGAGCTCCGCCGTCCCCGCCGTCCGCGAGAGCGCCCACGCGTCGAGGTCCTCTCCCGTGCCGCTCTCGCCGCCGTCGCCCGCCCCGCCTGTGCCGTCGCCCGCTCCGTCGCCGTCCGCATCGACCGCGCGACTCGCCTCTCCGCCCCCGCTCTGCGCAAGCTCTCCCGCGTTCGCCTCGGCGTAGAGCGAATAAAAGAAATGCGTGCTCCAAAGCTGGCGCAGAAACAACCGCACGCCCTCGCCGATCGTCTCCGTCGAGAACCGGTACCCGTCCCAGGGCGCCTTCGCCGTGAAGAAGTACCAGCGGAACGCGTCCGCCCCGTACCTCTCGATCACTTCCCACGGCTCCACCGTGTTCCCCCGCGACTTCGACATCTTCTGCCCCTCCGGGTCCAGGATCAGCCCCAGGCAGACCACGTTCCGATACGGCGCCCGGTCGAACAGCAGCGTCGAGACCGCCAGCAGCGAGTAGAACCACCCCCGCGTCTGATCCTGCGCCTCGCAGATGAAGTCCGCCGGGAACCGCTCCGCGAAGTGGCCCCGATCCTCCGGCCGCTCGAACGGGTGGTGGTGCTGCGCGAACGGCATCGCCCCCGAGTCAAACCACACGTCGATCACCTCCGGGACGCGGCGCATCGGCTCCGCGCACCGCGAGCCCTCGCCATCGGAGCCCTCGCCCGTGGGGTGCGGGCAGGGGAACTCGATCTCGTCGACGTAGGGCCGGTGGGGGTCTTTCAGCTCCACGCCCGAGAGCTCGCGGAGCTCCCCGAATGAGCCCACCACGTGCACGTGCCCCGCCCCGCACCGCCACACCGGCAGCGGCGTCCCCCAGTAGCGCTCCCGCGAGAGCGCCCAGTCCACGTTGTTCGCAAGCCAATCCCCGAAGCGCCCATGCTTCACGTGCGGCGGGTGCCAGCTCACGGTCTCGTTCTCCGCGATCAGCCGCTCCCGGATCGCCGTCGTGCGGATGTACCAGCTTGCCTTCGCGTAGTAGATCAGCGGCGTCCCGCACCGCCAGCAGTGCGGGTATGAGTGCTCGTACTCGCTCCGCCTGAAGAGCAGCCCGCGCGCCTCAAGGTCGGCGATCAGCTCTTCGGTGAGCTTGGGGTCCTTGACGAAGCGGCCCTCGTAGGAGTTGCCCTCGCGGTCGCGCACCCGCGCGTCGTAGGTCCCGTCAGGGCCGACCGGGTTGTAGAGCGTGCCCCGCTCCCTCGGGTCGAAGATCCCCGCCGCCGCCGCCGCGTCGAAGTCGTCCTCGCCAAACGCCGGCGCGATGTGCACGAGGCCCGTCCCGTCCTCCGTCGTCACGAACTCCCCCGCGATCACCCGGAAGGCGTCCGGGGGGCCGCCGTCGCTCAGGTCGAAGATCGGGCCCGCGTAGCCCGCGCCCACCAGCTCCCGCCCCGGGAAGCGGTCGAGGATCTCCGTCCCCTCCCCGAGCACCCGCTCCACCAGGGCCCCCGCGAGGATCAGCGTCTCCCCCTCGCGCCGCGCCCGCACGTACTCCACGTCCGGGGCCACCGCCACCGCCACGTTCCCCGGGAGCGTCCACGGGGTCGTGGTCCAGATCAGCAGCGCATCCCCCTCCCGCAGCGGACCGGAGGTGTCGGCCCCCGACGGACCCGTACTCATCCTCTCCCGCACCGGCAGCCGCACGTACGCCGACGGATCAACCACGTCCTTGTACCCCAGCGCCACCTCGTGGGAGGAGAGCGCCGTCCCGCACCGCGGGCAGTAAGGGACGACCTTGTGGCCCTCGTAGAGGAGCCCCTTCCCGTGGATCTGCGCGAGCGCCCACCAGACCGACTCCACGTAGGAGTCGTCCAGCGTCCGGTAGGCGTCCTCGAGGTCGATCCAGAAGCCGATCCGCTCGGTCAGGCGGTTCCACTCCTCCAGGTACTCGAACACCGACTCGCGGCACTGCCGGTTGAACTCCTCGATGCCGACGACGTTCTCGATCTCGTGCTTGCTGTTGATCCCGAGCTTCTGCTCGACGGCGATCTCCACCGGCAGCCCGTGGCAGTCCCAGCCACCCTTGCGCTCCACACGGTGGCCGCGCATCGTCTTGTAGCGCGGGTAAATGTCCTTGAACACCCGCGAGAGCACGTGATGGGCGCCGGGACGCCCGTTGGCGGTGGGGGGGCCCTCGTAGAAGATCCACGGCTCCGCGCCCTCGCGCAGCCGCAGCGACTGCGCGAAGACCTCGCGCTCGCGCCAGCGTGCCAGCACCTGCACCTCCAGCGCCGGCAGCTGCTGGTGGGGGTCCACCTTGCGCGGTGGGATGAGTGGATGCCGCGTAGGAGCCGTCACGGGCGGCTCATTCTATGGGTGTCCCCAATGGCCCCCGACGGCGGGCCCGGGACGCGCCACCCCCAGAGAGCGGGCTTCGCCGCGAGCGCGGACTGCCCTTACGAGGCCTCTGTGACCGCCGCTGTCCGCCGCCGGAGGTG
>DASZFE010000102.1:0-1520 GCA_035940155.1 Solirubrobacteraceae bacterium
TAGAGCGAGAGGACGAGGATCAGCCCGAGCGCGACCCGGGGCGCGAGGGGGTCCGCGAGCACGCGCCGCGCGCGCGCGCGGATCCCGCCGGAGAGCCTCGTGCGCATCGGGCGCGGACGTTACCCGACGTCCCCGTCGTCCCGCCCCAGGGGTCGCAGTCGTGATCGCCGGACGATCTTTACTTTACGTATTAGCCGCAACCCGGAGGCCCCCCGTTGCGCTAGGTTTGGTGTGAGTGTCAACCCGAGGTCGGTATCAGGGGGGTTCCGGCGTCGCGCTCCCACCCGGCTCCTCCCTGCCGGCACCCGCGCAGACGCTCTCATTCTGGGCGCACCCCACCGCACACCTGGATCGCGCGCGGGCCCGGTACGGCGAGCGCTTCACGATCCGCGCCACGGGCCACCTTCCGTTGGTGTTCCTATCGGACCCCGAGGAGGTCGCGGCGGCGCTCCGGGCGCCCGAGGACGCGCTGAGCCCCGGCAGGGGCGGCTCGGCGGTGATGCCGATCGTGGGCGAGCGCTCCTTCATGCTCCAAGAGGGCGAGCTCCACAACATCGGCCGCCGGGCGACCCTCGCGGCCTTCCGCGCGAGGACCGTTCGAGAGCACGGCGAGTCGACCCTCGCGGAAGTCGAGCGCGAAGTTGCAGCCTGGCCGCTCGACGCGCCCCTCGCGCTCCATCCGCGCCTGCGCACCCTCACGCTCGGGGTCGCCCTGCGGAAGATCTTCGGGGACGGGGTCCCCGAGGAGAGGCTCCTGCTCCTGCGCGAGCGGATCCTCGCCATGCTCACCATCACCACCAGCGCCATGCTCACCGTCGAGATGCTCCGTCGCGGCCCCGGCGCGCGGAAGTGGACGCGCTTCCTGCGCGAGCGCGAGCAGGTCGACGAGCTCCTCCACGCCCTCATCGACGAGCGACTCCGCGCGAGCGAGGAGGCCGGCATGGGCGTGGAGCACGAGGACGCCCTCGGGCGCTTCCTCACGGCCCGCAAGCCCGACGGCTCGCGGCTCTCGCGCGAGGAGCTGCACGACAACGTGATGTCGATCGTCCTGGCCGGGCACGAGACGACCGCGGCAGAGCTCGCCTGGGCCTTTCAGCTCCTCGCCCACAACCCCTCCGCGCAAGCGCGCCTCGCCGTCGAGATCGACCGCGACGGGGGCGATGAGTACCTGACGGCCACGGCCCAGGAGGCCCTGCGCCACCGCTGCGCCTTCCTCTTCGCGATCCCCCGCGAGGTCCTGCGGCCCGGAGTGCGAATCGGCGAATGGACCTACGACCCCCCCGCGCAGCTCCTGGGGTGCATCTACCTCGTCCACCACGACCCCGCCCTCTACCCCGAGCCCGAGCGCTTCCTGCCCGAGCGCTTCCTGGAGAGCCCACCCCGCCCGGAGCACTGGATCCCCTGGGGAGGAGGGCGCAAGCGCTGCCCGGGCCTCCACATGGCCCTCTTCGAGACCAAGGCCGTCATCCGCGAGGTCCTCGCGCGGACCCTCGTCGAGCCCGCCGCCCGCCACATGGAGC
>DASZFE010000103.1:0-3428 GCA_035940155.1 Solirubrobacteraceae bacterium
TCGACCAGAACCTCGTCGTGGTCGATGCGCACGACGTGCCCCGTGACGACCTCGCCCTCCTGGAAGGACTGCATCGTCGCGTCGTAGTTCGGAACGATCTGCCCATCGACCTCCAGGAGCAGCCCGCCCGACCCCTCGACCACCCGGGCCTCAGGATTGTCAATCACGCCTTGCACTGGATCGAAGCCTAGCGCAGCCGCGACCCTCGGGTGCGTGGGCTCCCGCGCAGGGTCGCGCGCGAGACCGCGCCCATATCATTCACCTGCGATGCCGGTGCGAGCGACCAAGCGCGGGAGCGAGCGCACGCCCCTCGGGCGCGACTGCGACGTCCTCATCTGCGGCGCCAGCTTCGCCGGGCTCGCCGTCGCGCGCGAGCTGGCCGGCTCCGGCGCACGGATATTGATGATCGACCGCTACCAGATCGGCGAGCGCCAGACCTCCGCATGCGGCATCCCCACCCTCTGGTTGCAGGCCCTCGACCTGGAGGGCTCCCTCCTGCAGACCTTCGGCGAGGCCGTCCTGCACACCCCCTCCCGCACCGCCCGCTGGACCCTCCCCTGGACGTTTTCGACTTTCGACTATCGGGAGCTCTGCGCTCTGCTGTACGAGCAGGGCCGCACCGACGAGATCGACTTCGAGACCGCCACCGTCACCGGCCGCGAGGGCCAGGTCGTCCACACCGATCGCGGGGATCTGCGCGCGCCGCTGATCGTCGACGCGCTCGGGTGGCGGCGCGTCCTCTCGAACGCCGCCCCCATCCAGCCCCCCAACGCCCGGCTCTCCCGCGGCCTGGAGGTCCACCCGGAGGGCCGCGGCGAGGAGCTCGAGCTCTGGATCGATGAGCGCTACGTCCGCGCGGGCTACGCCTGGAGCTTCCCCGCCCGCGAGGAGGTCCGCGTCGGCGTCGGCTCCTTCTGGCCCACCCACCACGTCCGCGAGCCCACCGTCCGCCTCGCCGAGGACCTCGGCCGCCCGGCGGAGGGCTACCAGGGCAACTGGATCCCCCACCAGCTCCGCCCCGCCGTCGAGGGCGGGGTCTTCTTCGTCGGAGACTCCGCCGGGCACTGTCTCCCACTCACCGCCGAGGGGATCCGCACCGCGCTCTACTTCGGCCTCGCCTGCGGGCGCGAGCTCCGGGAGGTCGTCGAAGGACGCGCCGACCGCGCCCGGGCGCTGGAGCGCTACGGCGCCTTCTCCGACGCGCACGAGTGGAAGTTCCGCTGGCTCCTGCGCGTCCAGCGAGCCATCGGACAGCTCACCCCGACCCCCGTCCCCATGCTCCTCGCGCGCGCCCTGGTGTCAAAGCGCCTCTGCGCCTGGAGCTTCGAGCGCTACCTCAACGTCGCCCCGCCCTCCTTCGTCGGCCCCCGAAGATCCGCGAGCGCGAGCGCGAGTCGTCTGATCCCCTCCTCGATCGCCGGCTCGGAGAGGTTCGCGTAGCCGAGCACAAGCCCCTCGTCACGGGGGCGGACCTCCGCGTAGCAGTACCCGAGCGGGTACACCGCCACCGAGTGCCCCCGCGCCGCCTCCACCAGCGCCGCCCCCTCCACCTCCCGATCCAGGCGCACCACCGCGTGCAGTCCCGCCGCCACCCCCGTCACGCGCGCCCCCGGCAGGTGCGCCGCAACGGCCGCCACCAGCGCGTCCCGGCGCGCCCGGTAGCGGCGGCGCGCCTGGCGCAGGTGGCGGTCGTAGGCCCCGCTCTCGATCAGGCGCGCCAGGGCGAGCTGGTCGAGCGTCGGCGAGCCGCTGTCCGCGACGACCTTCTCCTCCGCCACCGCCCCCACCAGTCGTGGCGGCAGAACCATCCAACCCAGGCGCAGCGCCGGCGCCAGGGTCTTGCTCACCGTCCCCAGGTAGATGACCCGATCGGGCGCGAGTCCCTGCAGCGCCGCCAGCGGCGCCCGGTCGTAGCGGTACTCCGCGTCGTAGTCGTCCTCGATCACCACCGCCCCGTTCGCCCCCGCCCACTCGAGGAGCTCCGCGCGGCGCTCCGGAGCCAGCGCGACCCCCGTCGGAGACTGGTGCGCCGGAGTCACCAGGACCGCGTCCAGCCGCTCCCCGCCCGCCGTGAGGGCCTTCAGCTCGCCGACCCTCGCCCCGTCCTCGTCGACCGGGAGCGCCGTGACGTGCGCCCCGTACGCCGCGAGGATCCTCCGCTGCGGCGGCAGGCCCGGGTCCTCGACCGCGATCCGCAGCCTCGGCTGAAGCTGCGGCGTCGCGACGTCCGGCCCCGCCGAGACTCCCGCGAGCACGCGCGCGAGCAGCACGAGAGCCTGCGCGGCCCCCGAGCACACCACGATCGCCCCCGGGTCCGCCGCGACGCCCCGGACCCGGCGCAGATGCTCGGCCAGCGCATTCCGCAACTCGACCGCGCCGTGCGAGTCCGGGTAGCCGAGACGATCGTGCGGCATCTCGCGCAGGGTCTCCCGGAGCGCCCTCAGCCACGGCCCGCGCGGGAAGGACGCGAGGTCCGGGTAGCCCGGGAAGAAGTCAAAGCGCACCGCCCGCGGGACGCTCTCGCGCGGCGAGGGCGCAAGCGCCCCGGCAGCCTCCGCGACGAACGTCCCCGCCCCGTGGCGCGCCACGAGATAGCCCTCCGCCAGGAGCTGCGCGTACGCGTCCACCACCAGCCGGCGCGAGACTCCGAGGTCCGCGGCCAGCGCGCGCGTCGCCGGCAGGCGCCCCCCCGCCGCCAGCCGCCCCGAGCGCACCGCCTCGCGCAGGCCGTTCTCGAGCTGCGCTCGCAACGACCCGCGCGCGGCGCGGTCGAGCTCGATCAGCAGCTCCGGGCCGGAGGCCGGGCCAGAGCCCGGGGCGTAGCCCGAGTCGGAGCCCGGGTCGGGGATCGCTGAATTGGTTCCCTTTTCTGCCGCCAAAATGGTCCTTTACAGGGCTCCATCTTGAGACTATCGTGTCTCTGGGTGAACGGAGCAAGAGCCCCGTTCAGGTGGTGGAGGGCACCGTCCACAGACCGGAAGGAGCATCGAGATGACCCGCATCGCAGGCGTCCCCAAGAGCAAGGCCGGCCCGTTCGTGCGCCTGACCTACTGGATCACGCGCCGGAAGGCCCGGGAGATCTCCGGCCGCGACGCCGAGCTGCGACTCGAGCCGATCGAGATCTACGCACACGCGCCCCGGCTCCTCTTCGGCTACGGCATCTTGGAGCAGAGCCTCGCCTCCAAGCCCCGCGTCGATGAGCGCCTCCGTGCGCTCGCCGTGCTCAAGTCCGCCGTGATGCAGGGGTGTGAGTTCTGCCGGGACATCGGCTCCCACGAGGCCCGCCGCGCCAGCGTCTCCGACGAGCAGCTCCTCGATCTCCACCGCTACCGCGAGAGTGAGCGCTTCGACGAGACCGAGCGCCTCGTCCTCGACCTCGCCGTCGGCATGACCCTGACGCCCGTGCAGGTCGACGACGAGCTCATCGC
>DASZFE010000104.1:0-3577 GCA_035940155.1 Solirubrobacteraceae bacterium
CGCTGCTGTGATCGCCCCGAGGAGCTGGGCCGTCACGTAGGCGAGGGCGTCCCGCAGGGGGAGGTGGCGGGCGACTGTGAACGCGATCGTCACGCTCGGGTTGTAGTGGGCGCCTGAGAGGTGCCCGCCGGCATAGATCATCACCATGATGATCAGCCCGAACACCACGCTCACGCCGACGCCCCCGAGCGAGCCCGGGTGCGTGGTGTTGGCGATGATCGCCCCGCACCCCGCGGTCACCAGGGCGAAGGTCCCGATCGCCTCCATCAGCGCGCGGCGGGCAAGGCCGGGACGGTCCATCAGGCGACCACCAAGAGCTTCATCATGCGGATCGTATTACATCGACAGATGTGAGTGTTATTGATATAAGTAGATCGATGCCTGTCGATTTGGAGCTGGCCCCCAAGCAGAAGCGCCCGGCGGGCGAGCGCTGCTGCGAGCCTGTCGTCTACCCCGACGTACAGCGCGAGCAGGCGCTCCGCATGGCCGAGGTCGCAAAGGCCCTTGGCGACCCGATCCGCCTACAGCTCGTGGACGTCCTGCGCAAGCACGCCGGGAAGGTCTGCGTCTGCGAGCTCCTCCCCCTCTTCGACATCGCCCAGCCCACCCTCTCCCACCACCTCAAGAAGCTCCGCTACGCCGGGATCGTGGACTCCGAGCGCAAGGGCCTCTGGGCCTACTACTACGTCACCCCCGACGCCCTGAAAGAGCTATCCACATGGCTCACGTGACCGTGGCCGAGACGACCACCGACCCGTGCTGCGCCACTGAGCAGCAGGCCGACTGCTGCGAGCCCAGGGAGAAGGCCGACTGCTGCGGGCGCGAGAAAGGCTGCGGCTGCGACGCAGGCATCAGCGGATCTTCTCCTCGCCGGCGAGGAGGTCCATGAGGAGACCGTCGCGCCAACCCCCGTCCTCGGGGTCGCGCACGTAGCGTCTCATGATCCCGACGGGCCTGAAGCCGACCTTCTCGTAGGCCCGGATCGCAGCGGCGTTTGCGGCGGCGGGGTCGATCGTGACGCGGTGGTGGCCGCGAGCGTGGATGAGGTGGCGCACGAGGAGCGCCACGGCCTCGGTGCCGAGGCCCCGGCCGTGGAGGGCGGGGTCGAGGAAGAGGTCGATGCTCGCGTGGCGGTAGGCGGGCTCGGGCTCCTCGTTGAACTGGATCATGCCCGCCACGGCGCCCTGGACCTCGATCGTCATGCGCGTCGCCTCGGGCTCGTCGCTCCAGGGGAAGCCCTCCGCGGGACGATCCCACCAGCGCGCGACCTCCGGGGTACGGTGGATTCGCAGCAGCTCCGCCTCGTCGGTCCGGAGGAGCGGGCGCAGGATCAGACCGGTCTGGGCGCCGGCCGACCGTAGGCGTGGAGGCAGCTGTCTCCTCTGCGGCAAAGGGCTATGTTCTCCGCGTGTCGAGGCTAATATCTTGTGCGTCGCATGGCTAGCGCTGTAGTGGTCCCATATCGGCGGCGCGCCAAAACCAGGCCAATTACAGGCAAAAAACGAATGGCGAGACCCGGACTCGAACCGGGGACACCACGATTTTCAGTCGTGTGCTCTACCAACTGAGCTATCTCGCCTCGGCTCAAGCTTACCCGCTCCAAACGGCCCGGCGAGCGCCCGAGGGGCGGGGCCTCCGCCGCTACCCGACGGACGCTCGTCGCGAATCTGCTGAACTGACCCCATGAGCGCGAGCACCCCAAACCGACTCGTGACGATCCCGATCAGTCACTACTGCGAGAAGGCCCGCTGGGCGCTCGATCGGGCGGGGGTCCCCTATGAGGAGCACGCGCACCTGCAGATCCTGCACCGGATCGCCACGCGCCGCGCGGGCGGCGGGCTCACGGCGCCCGTCTTCGTCTCCGGAGGGTACGTCCTCTCGGAGTCTGCGGAGATCCTCGCCTGGGCCGACGCGCGCACGCGGGCCGAGCTTGCCCTCTACCCCACCGACCCCGCGCGCGCCGCGGAGGTCCGGCGGCTCGAGGCCGATTTCGACGCCCGCCTCGGCCCGCACGGGCGCCTGTGGATGTACGAGCAGCTCCGCGCCCGGCGCGACCTCGCTGTCTCCTATGGCTGCACCGGAGTCCCCGCCTGGCAGCGCGCGCTCCTCCCGCTCCTCTACCCGGCGCTGATCGCCGGGGTCGCACGCGTCCTCGGGGTCTCCCCCGCGAACGCCGCGGAGTCCGAGCGCGAAGTCCGCGCCGTCTTCGAGGAGGTCGGTGCGCGACTCGCCGACGGGCGGCCCTACCTCTGCGGCGAGCGCTTCACCGCGGCCGACCTCACCTTCTCGGCGCTCGCCTCCCCCGTCCTCGTGCCACCCGACTACGGCGTCCCGCTGCCCCAGCCCCCCGAGCTCCCTTCCCACGCGGCCGGGGTCGTGCGCGAGCTCCGCGCCCACCCCGCGGGGGCGCACGCGCTCAGGATGTTCGCAACCGAGCGGCGCCGCCCCGAGGGAGGCGCCGTCGAGGAACGCCCCTCCGAGGGGCGCACCCGGGAGACCTGGGACTAACCCCCGACCCTTTCCCAGGCCTGCAGGTAGGGGAGCGGATCGATCGGGTAGCCCCCCGGCGCCCACCACCCCCCGACCCAGATCTCCAGGTGCAGGTGAGGCGCGGTCGCATCGCCCGTCTGCCCGACCCGGCAGATCGGAGAGCCCGCGATCACCGCGGCGCCCGCGACCGGCGCCAGGGAGCCGGCCTGGCAGTGCGCGAACATCAGCGCGAGCCCGTCCGCGGCGACCTCCACGGCATACCAGCCCGCGCCCCCCGCCTCGAAGGCAGTCGTCTGGATCGTCCCCGCGAGGGGCGCCACCACGGGAGTCCCTTCCGCAGCGAGGACGTCCTGCCCCTCGTGCACCCGCCCCCCTCCGCGGGGCGCCCCGAAGCGGTTCACGGGCCCCCCGAAGTTGTGGGGCCCCCGCACCGGGAAGACCGCCCCGAGGGCCGATTCCGCCGGAGTCGGGACGCCCGGGATCGGCGTCCCGGGGGCCGCGAGCGACCCGCCCGTCGGAGGGGGCGTCCCGGAGGGGACCGGCGTCCCGCTCGGAGCGGGTGTCCCGGGCAGCGCGGGCTGCTGCGGAGAGGGCTTCGCGGCGCTCGCCGCGTGTTTCTTGGACCTGGATCTGTGGCGCCGGTGCCCGTGGGAGACGTGGCGGTGTGACCTCCGCGCATGGGCCGCTCGGACCTCGGTCCCACCCGTGACGGAGGACGCACGGGCTCTGTCACCGCCCGCGAGGCCGACTATGAGCAGACCGAGGAGGGCGGCCGATCGGACGGACCCCATGCGGGGATAATGCCGGGCGCACCGGACCCGCGCGCGGGAGGGTGCGAAATTGCACGGGCTCGCGGTGGCGAGGCAGTGCGAAGGCTCAGACGGGGGCGCGCTCGAACTCGGCGACGAGGGCCGCGTAGGTCTCGCGCAGGCCCTGTGCGATCGGGATCTCCGCGCGCCAGCCGAGCTCGCGCTCGGCGAGGGTCGCGTCGAGGCAGCTGTGCCGGAGCTCCCCGGGGCGCAGGTCGGCGAGCTCGGGCTCGATCTCCACGCCGGCGCTCGCGCGGAGCTCCCTCCAGAGGGTCGTC
>DASZFE010000105.1:0-9163 GCA_035940155.1 Solirubrobacteraceae bacterium
CGCTGCTGGTGATCGACCTCGACCACTTCAAGGAGGTCAACGACACCCTCGGTCACAACGCCGGGGACGCGCTGATCATGGAGGTCGCGGGGCTGATCCGCAAGCGCGTGCGCACCTCGGACCTCGTTGCGCGGCTTGGAGGGGACGAGTTCGCGGTGCTCCTGCCCCGCGGTGCCGCGAAAGACGCCGAAACGGTCGCGCGGGCGCTCGTGGAGATGTTCCGCGCCAGGCCGCCCGTCCAGGGGAGCGACCTGCGCGTGACGGCCTCGGTCGGAGTGGTGGCCTTCGGGGAGCGGGCCGACGCGGACAAGACGCTCATCTGCGCCGATCAGGCGATGTACGACGCCAAGCGCTCCGGTCGAGACGGCTTCGCGGTCTACCGCCTCTCAGAGTCCCTCACGGGCGCGCGCGTGGGATGCTGAGCGCTCACGCATCCTGAGCACCCGTGCATCCGACATAGAGTGAGGACCGCGATGGACTTCGAGGAGATCCGCTACGAGCTCTCCGGCCACGTACTGACGATCACGCTTGACCGGCCCGAGCGCCTGAACGCCTTCACGGCGAGGATGGCGCACGAGCTGATCGAGGCCTTCGAGCGCGCCGACCGCGACGACGGAGTCCGCGCGATCATCGTGACGGGCGCTGGAAGGGGGTTCTGCGCGGGGGCCGACCTCGCGGGCGGCGGGAGCACCTTTGACTGGCGCGAGCGCGCCGCCGAGGAAGAGGTCCCGCGCGACGGGGGCGGTCAGGTGGTCCTGCGGATCTTCGACTCCACGAAGCCCGTGATCGCCGCGATCAACGGTCCGGCGGTCGGGGTCGGGATCACGATGACGCTACCGATGGACATCCGCCTCGCCGCCGAGGGCGCCAAGATCGGTTTCGTCTTCGCGCGCCGCGGGATCGTCCCGGAGGCGTGCTCGAGCTGGTTCCTCCCACGCCTCGTCGGGATCAGCCAGGCGATGGAGTGGGTCGCGAGCGGACGGGTCTTCACCGCGCAGGAGGCCCATGCGGGCGGGCTCGTTCGCAGCGTCCACCCCGAGGGCGAGCTCCTGGACGTCGCGCGTGCCCTCGCGGAGGAGATCGCCGAGCACTCCGCCCCCGTCTCGGTCGCGCTCGCGCGCCGGCTGATGTGGCGGATGCTCGGGGCCGAGCACCCGATGATCGCCCACCGGGCGGACTCCCGGGCGATGTTCTCACGCGGGCAGTCCGCGGACGCGCGCGAGGGGGTCACGTCGTTCCTCGAGAAGCGCGAGCCCGAGTTCACCAACCGCGTCAGCGACGGTCTGCCCGATATCTTTCCGGGGTGGGAGGAGCCGGGGTACGAGTAATCCCGCCCGCTCTCGGGTAGTCACCGTCTGGGCGGTGGCCGGGCCGTGAAAGTTCTTCCCGGATCCGGCGTCATGCTGGATGGACAATCGATCGATCGGAGACCACCATGCCAAAGACGCCCATCCTCGGGATCACCGCCGCGATAGCCCTCTTCGCGGTGTCCGGCTGCGGGAGCTCGAGCTCCCCTTATTCCTCGGCGTCGACGGCCACGACGACGGCGAGCGCGACGACGAGCGCTGCGACCACGAATTCCTCCGCCGCGACGACCCCCGCGTCAGGCACGACGGGCGCGGGGGCGCTCAAGCTTGCCGCCGATCCGGAAGGTCAGCTGAAGTTCGACACGGGCTCGCTCACCACGAAGGCCGGGAGGGTCTCGATCGACTTCGCGAACGTCTCGCCAGTCCCGCACAACCTCACGATCGCTAGCTCCTCGGGCACGGTCGTGGGTGCGACGCCGACCTTCCAGGGCGCGAGCAAGACGCTCACGGTGAACCTCGCCCCCGGGACCTACACGTTCTACTGCTCGGTTCCCGGACACCGCCAGGCGGGGATGGTCGGGACGCTCACGGTCCACTGAGATAGACGCTGGGACCGGTGCCCTCGGCGCTGTAGGGTCCCACGCCGTCCGCGCCGTTAACGTCCCCGCCGTGAGCTCCGGCGGGGATTCTCGATATGTCGTGCGCGACGCGCTCCCCGAGCGCGACGCGGAGGCGTGCCTGGCGATCTACGCGCCCTACGTCCGTGATACGGCGGTCTCCTTCGAGGAGGAGGTCCCCTCGGTCGCGGAGTTCGCCGAGCGGATTCGCGAGACGCTCGCGACCCACTCGTGGCTCGTCCTGGAGGACTCCGGGGTGCTCGTCGGCTTCGCGTACGCCTCCCGGCACCGCATCCGCGCGGCCTACCGCTGGGCGGCCGACGTGACCGTCTACGTGGCCTCCTCCCACCACCGCCTTGGGGTCGGGCGGCGCCTGTACTCGGAGCTCCTGGAGCGCCTGCGCGAGCGAGGCTTCCGCGTGGCGTGCGCGGGCGTGACCCTCCCGAACGGGGCGAGCGTCGGCCTGCATCAAGCGATGGGCTTTCGCCCCGTCGGGGTCTATCGCGGGATCGGCTGGAAGATCTCCGCCTGGCACGACGTCGGCTGGTGGCAGCTCGACCTCGTGCCCCCCGAGGGTCCTCCCCGCGAGCCTTGCTGAAACAATTTCACTTGCGAAAAGAACTCTGCCCGGGCGGGGCTATATTGCGTAATGTCTGGCCCGGCGTCCGCCATCCCCACACAGCGGTCACCGGTTGAGTCGGCATCGGATCTGATCCGATGCCGACTGCTATTGCTAGGAATACCCTGGTGCGCGAAGGAGGGAAGGGTCCTTGCCCGGATGGCGAGAACCCTTCCCTCCGCGCGCGTCCGGGGGTCCGGTCCCCGACCCCCCGAATCGAGGAGCCGGTAGGGTTCCGGGCTTGAGCGACCGTGTGCTGATCCTCTCTTGGGAGTATCCCCCGGTGATCGAGGGCGGGCTCGCGCGGCACGTCCGCAAGCTCGCCGAGGAGCTCGTGCGCCAGGGGACGCACGTGGACGTCCTCACTCGCGGCGTCGGCGCGGAGGCGCAGGAGGGCGGGGAGCTCGTGGGCGGGGTCGCCGTGCACCGGGTCCCGGAGCCCGGTTGGCCGCGCGATCTCGACCGCTTCGTCGCGTGGGTCGAGCAGATGAATCGGGACATGCTCCTCGCGGGCGAGGCCCTCTCCGAAGAGCAGCAGTACGACCTCGTCCACGGTCACGACTGGCTCGTCGCGCACGCCTCCGCGGCGCTCGCGGATCGCATCGGGGTCCCGTACGTGACGACGATCCACGCGACCGAGCACGGTCGTCACCAGGGCTGGGTGCAGAACGAGCCCCAGGCTCACATCCACGAAGTCGAGCGCTGGATGGCGCGGCGTGCGGACCTCGTGATCACCTGCTCGCACTACATGCGCGGCCACGTCGCGGACATCTTCGACATCGACGAGGAACGCGTCACGGTGATCCCGAACGGGATCGACCCGCGCGATCTGCGCCCCGTCGCGGATCTGCGCAGGCTCCGTTCCGAGTTCGCGGCGCCCGAGGAGAAGCTCGTCCTGCTCGTCGGGCGGCTCGTCTATGAGAAGGGCTTTCAGCTGGCTCTCGACGCGCTGCCGGGTGTGATCGAGCGCGTCGGGGGGGTCCGCTTCCTGGTCGCGGGAAGCGGCACTCACGAGGCTGAGCTGAAGGCCCAGGCGCAGGAGCTTGGGCTCTCCGGGCAGGGCGTCTTCCTCGGGTGGATCGGCGATGACGTGCTGCACTCGCTCTACCGGATCTCCGACCTCTGCGTGGTGCCCTCGATCTACGAGCCCTTCGGCCTCGTGGCCCTGGAGGCGATGGCCTCGGGCTGCCCCTGCATCGTCGCGGACACGGGGGGGCTGCGCGAGGTTGTCCCCGCGGGCGAGCGCGTCGGGCTGCGCTTCAACGGCGGGGACGCCGAGCACCTCGGGGTGATGATCGAACGCCTCCTGATCGACGAGGAGCTGCGCGAGCGGCTCGTGGCGGAGGCCTCCGAGCACGTCCTCAGCTTCGACTGGGTGGATGTGGCCCAGCGCACCCGCGAGCTCTACCGCGGGCTCGCCCGAGCCCGTCAGCGGGCCTGAGGGAGGACGCGGGAGATGCTCGAGGGCCTCATGCAGGACGACTTCCCGCTCAACCTGCACCACATCAGGCGGCGGATGCGCACCTGCCACCCTGCCGCCCAGGTCCTAACCCTGACGCCCGACGGGGAGATCAGCCGGGCGAGCTTCGCGGCGGTCTCCGAGCGCGTGGACCGGCTCGCGCGGGTGCTCGGGGAGCTCGGGGTGCGGCCGGGGGACCGCGTGGGGACGCTCGCGTGGAACAACCAGCGCCACCTGGAGCTCTACATGGCGGTCCCCTGCGTGGGGGCGGTCCTGCACACGCTGAACCTGCGGCTCTTCGCGGAGCAGCTGACCTACATCGTCAACCACGCCGAGGACCGGGTGATCTTCGTGGACGGCTCGCTCGTGGAGATGCTCGCGGCGCTTGTGCCCTCGCTGCGGGGGGTGGAGCGCTACGTGGTGATGGGGGGGGAGGGAGAGATCGAGGCGCTCCCGAACGCGGTGCGCTACGAGGAGCTCATGGAGCAGGCGGGGCCCGGGGGGTTCGAGTACCCGGAGATCGACGAGCGCCAGGCGGCGGCGCTCTGCTACACGAGCGGGACGACGGGGAACCCGAAGGGCGTCCTGTACTCCCACCGCTCGATCAGCCTGCACTCGACGGCGACGCTGATGACCGACGGCCTCGGCCTCCACGGGCGCGACCGGGCCCTGGTGGTGGTCCCGATGTTCCACGCAAACGCCTGGGGCATCCCCCACGGGGCCGCCCTCGCCGGCGCCGACCTCATCCTCCCCGACCGCTTCCTCCAGGCGGCTCCCCTGGCGAAGCTCATCGAGAGCGAGCGCCCGACGGTGATGGGGTGCGTGCCGACGATCTTCGCCGACCTTCTCCGTTATGCCGAAGAGCACGAGGTCAACCTCTCCTCGCTGACGAACGCGGCCTGCGGCGGCTCGGCGGTGCCCCGGCAGCTCATCAAGGACTTCCAGGAGCGCCACGGGGTGCGGATCTACCAGGCCTGGGGGATGACCGAGACGAGCCCTGTGGCGACCTACTCCCGCCCGGAGCCCGGGGAGGACGGGGAGGCCCACTGGGACGCCCGCGCCCGCCAGGGCCGGCCGCTGCCCTGGGTGGAGCTGCGCCTGGTCGGAGACGACGGGGGGGAGGTCCCGTGGGACGGGGAGTCGACCGGCGAGGTCGAGGTACGCGGCCCCTGGATCGCGGCGCGCTACTACAGGGACGACTCGGGCGAGGAGAAGTTCGACTCCGGATGGCTGCGAACCGGGGACATCGCCGCGGTCGATTCGGCCGGGTCGATGCAGATCACCGACCGCGCGAAGGACGTGATCAAGTCCGGCGGAGAGTGGATCTCCTCGGTGGAGCTCGAGAACGAGGTGATGGCCCACCCCGACGTGATCGAGGCCGCCGTGATCGCAAAGCCCGACGAGCGCTGGGCCGAGCGGCCGCTGTGCTGCGTGGTGCTCCGCGAGGGCGCTGAGGCGGGGGCGCCGGAGCTGCTGGAGCACCTCCGCGAGCGCGTGGCGAAGTGGTGGCTCCCGGACGAGTTCGCGTTCATCGAGGAGGTTCCGAAGACGAGCGTGGGGAAGTTCGACAAGAAGGTCCTGCGCGCCCGCCTCCAGGAGGGGACGCTGGAGGGCCGCGTGCTCGTCGGCTGAGATCGCCCAGACCGTCTTCTCGTCTATCCGGGGCGCTATCGTCTCTGCTTCAACGACCCACCGTGCTCAGGATGAGCCGACAAAGGATGGTTTGCATGACCCCGATCCACATCGCGCCTCGCACCCTCTTGCTCGCCCTCGCGGGCGCGCTCGCGACGATCGTCCTGGCCGTGCCCGCCCTGGCGCAGGCTACGGGCACCTCCGGCTACAGCCAGACCCCGCCGCCGCCCACGACGACGACGACCACCACGACGACCCCCCACAGCGGCACGGCGCCCTCGAAAGAATCTGCGCCCTCCGAACCCACGCCGAAGCCGAAGACCTCGACGACGCCCACGACACATCCCACCGAAGCTCCGGGCCACTCGACGCTTCCCTTCACGGGGCTCGATCTGCGCTGGGTCATCGCGAGCGGTGTCCTGTTGCTCGGCGCCGGGCTCTCCCTGCGGTTCAGAGGGTCCTCGAGGGGCATCTGAGGTTCGGACAGGGTCGTGACGTCGCCGCGCCACGTCGCGGATCTTCACCGACGCCGCGAGGCGGTTCGCAAGGAGATGGGCGGGACCGAGCGCATCGCGCGTCTGCACGCGCGCGGTGAGCTCACGGTCCGCGAGCACATCGAGGGGCTGCTCGACCCGGGGAGCTTCGAGGAGGTGGGGACCTTCGCGCGCTCGGCGCGCGCGGAGGACTTCGACTCGACGCCGGGGGACGGGAAGATCGGGGGGCACGGCCTGATCGAGGGGCGGCCGGTGACGGTGGCGGGGGACGACGTGACGGTGAAGCGGGGGAGCTCCTCGGCGATGGGGAGCCGGCGCCTGCAGGTGCTGTTCGCGCACGCGGGCCGGTGCGGGCATCCGATCGTGTACTTCGGGGCGACGGGCGGGGCGCGGATCCCGGACACGCTGGGCTCGGCGGGCTTCAGCCAGGTGCCCCCGGGGGTGGACCTCTTCCGCCGCGCCCGGCGGATCCCGATGGTGACGGTGATCGTGGGGGACTCGTTCGGGGGCTCGTCGTTCTTCTCGGCGGCGTCGGACCTGGTGGTGCAGATCCGGGGGACGTGCCTGGCGGTGACCTCGCCGCTGGTGGTGGAGGTGGCGACGGGGGAGGAGGTGGGGATGGAGGAGCTCGGGGGGAGCGAGGTGCATGCGCGCAAGACGGGCCAGATCGACTTGGCGGTGGACACCCCCGAGGAGGCGTGTGCGGCGGTGAGGCGCTTCCTCTCCTACCTGCCCTCGAACGCCTGGACGCGCCCGTCGCGGGGCGAGGGCGGCGGGAGCGTCGCGCCGGACCCGGAGATCGGGGCGCTGGTTCCGGAGCGTCGGAGCCGCGCCTACGACATGTCCCGCGTGCTGCGGCGCCTCCTGGACGCGGACTCGCTCTTGGAGCTCGGGGCGGGCTTCGGCCGGGGCCTGATCTGTGCGCTGGGGCGCCTGGAGGGCCACGCGGTCGGGGTGGTGGCGAGCCAGCCGAAGTTCTTCGCGGGGGCGCTTGACCCGGACGCGTGTGAGAAGGCGGTGCGGCTGATCTGCCTCTGCGACGCCTTCGACCTGCCGATCCTCTTCCTTCAGGATGTCCCGGGGTTCTTCGTGGGGAAGCGGATCGAGCACGCGGGGATGCTGAAGCACGCGATCCGCCTGCAGACGGCCCTGGCGCTCGCGCAGAGCCCGAAGCTGACGGTGCTCCTGCGCAAGAGCTACGGCCTGGCGTACTTCAGCCTGGGCGGGAACGACACCGGCGTGGACGCCGTCTACGCCTGGCCGGGGGCGGAGATCTCCTTCATGGATCCGGAGGTGGCGGCGAACGTGGTGGCGGGAAACCGCCTGAGGGGGCTCCCGGAGGAGGAGCGCGAGGCCCTCCACGCGGAGGTGTTGGCGGCGATGGTGGCCGACACGGACCCGTATGGCGCGGCGGGCCTGCTGAAGATCGATGAGATCATCGACCCCGCCGAGACTCGGGGCGTACTGGCCCGTGCCCTCGGGCGACTTGCGGCGCGTCCGTTCCAGCCCGAGCGTCCCCGGCCCCTGGCGAGCTGGCCGACGTGCTGAGGCGTCGTCGGCCGGCCTTCCCGTAGTGGCTTCCGAAGTGTTGCCACGGATCGAGGTCAAGCGAGGACGGCTGGCCTTTGTCCAAGCCAGGCCGGCGGCGCTATATGCTAAGTTTTATGGCGAAAAAACTTGACAATGATGAGGCGCCAGATGCCTGAACCGACACGAACGA
The DNA here is from genome assembly GCA_035940155.1 of Solirubrobacteraceae bacterium. Taxonomy (GTDB): domain Bacteria; phylum Actinomycetota; class Thermoleophilia; order Solirubrobacterales; family Solirubrobacteraceae; genus Palsa-744. The sequence continues at coordinate 7,849 of DASZFE010000105.1, forward strand.
GAGAAGAGGCCCGCAGCGCGGCCGGTCTCCTGCGCAACCGCGTGGAGGAGGGCGGGGCGCGCTTCTGGAAGTACGCGGACTTCAAAGACCTACCGTCTTCGGCGGTGGCGACGACGCTCTCCCGGCTGGCTCGCGAGGGAGTTCTGCAGCGCAAGAGCAAGGGCGTCTACTACCGTCCGGTGCCGACGACGCTCGGGCTCAGCGTGGCTGGAGCCAGCGCGGCCGCTGCTCAGACGCTCAGGGCTCCGCTGCACCCGGCGGGCTTGACTGCTGCGAACTTCCTCGGTCTGAGCGCGCAGAATCCCGGCCTCCCCGAGTACGCGACCACGGCGCCGGGCGCTCCTAGGGCGCTGCGGAGGGCTCTCGTCCACACCGGTCGTCCGTCGCAGCGCGCGGGGCTTTCGGCCGAGGAGGGCGCGATTCTTGAGACGTTGCGCGAGCGTGCACGCTCAAGCGATCTGTCCCCGGAGGAGACCGCGAGGCGGCTGATGCAACTCCTCGCCGAGGACGGGCGCTTCGGCAGGCTTGCCAAGGCCGCGCTGGCGGAGTCTCCACGCGTCCGGGCGATGCTCGGAGCACTCGGCCAGGAGCTCGACGTGCCCTCCGGCCTGCTCGAGCCCCTCCGTGAGAGCCTCAACCCGCTCAGCCGCTTTGACTTCGGCGTCCTGCGTGTCCTGCCAAACGCGCGGGAGTGGCAGGCGAAGTGAGGCTCTTCGAACACGCTGAGTTTGAACAGGCCATGCTGCGCGCGGCCGAGCACTTCGATGTTAGCGAGCAATTCATCGAGAAGGACTACTACGTCACGGAGATTCTAAGAATCGTCGAGCAGCGGCTCCCTGATCGGGTGATGTTCAAGGGCGGCACGAGCCTCTCGAAGGGCTGGGGGCTGACCAAGCGTTTTTCGGAGGACATCGACCTGTTCGTCAATCCAGAGAAGTTCGAGCCCCCGCCGGGCAAGAACCGAATGGACCGGATCCTCAAGCATCTCGCGGAAGCGGTGAGCGAGCATCCGGCGCTGAGGTGGCTCGATGAGGAGAGCAGAACCATCGGCGGACTGGGTCGAGAAGACCACTTCGGATACGACACGAAGTTCGATGCACTGCCCGGCGTTCGCCCCGCCGTGCGGCTTGAGCCGGGCGTGCAGAGTGGGACGTTCCCAAGCGAGATCGTTCCGATCAGCTCTCTTGTCGCCCGGTTCCTAAAGGAGCATGGTCAGGCCGACATGGCGGATGACTTGAGCGGATTCGATATGCCGCTCCTGCACTACCGCCGCACCTTCGTAGAGAAGCTGTTTGCGCTCCACGGCAAGGTGATC
>DASZFE010000106.1:0-2356 GCA_035940155.1 Solirubrobacteraceae bacterium
CTGCGCCCGACGGGCCGGGCGCGGGCGGGGCTCCTGGTCTTCCTGACGCTGGGGGTCTTCCTGCTCTTCAGTGTGGTGTGGGCGGCGGTGCTCGACGTGAAAACCCAGGAGGAACTGTTGAAGAACCTGGGGGTGGATCGGAGCGCGATCCTGCTGGTGGGGGGCGCGGTGCTGACGTGCGTGGTGGCGCCGATCTGCGAGGAGGTGCTCTTCCGGGGCTTCATCTTCTCGGCGCTGAGCAGCTGGCGGGGGGCGTGGCCGGCGGCGATCCTGACGGGGGTCCTCTTCGGGGCGGTCCACGCGGGCTCGGCGCCGGCGGTGGACCTGGCGCCGCTGGCGTTCCTGGGCTTCGCGCTGTGCGTGCTCTACCGGGCGACGGGCTCGCTGTACCCGTGCGTCGCGGCGCACTCGATCAGCAACTCGATCGCGTTCGCGTCGCTGGATCACTGGGGGTTGTGGGAGGCGCTCCTCCTGGTCGCGGCGGCGCTCGGGCTGGTCGCCCTGGTTGCGCTTGCGCTGCGGGCGGTGGGGGTGATCACGGGGGAGTCCCCGCCGCGGGCGGTTCCCGTCGCGCTCGCGGAGTAGGATCGCCGGCGATGATCGCGGCGGCCCACCCGACCCCACCTCCCCCCACCCGGGGGCCGCTGGCGGGACACCTGCGGATGGTGGTGCAGCACGTCCACGGAAGCCCGCGGTTCGCGGTGGCGGGGGAGGGGATGAGGGTGCGGGGGATCGTGCTGCCGTACGTCCCCGGCCAGACGGTCCGGGTGCGCTTCTACCGGGACGGACGGAGGGTGCAGACGCGGACGGCGAGGGTGGCGCCGGTGGGGAACGGGGCGGGGGAGTTCCACGTGGACTACACGAGCCCGAGCCCGGGGGTGGTGTGGGCGAGGGGGGAACACGCGCGGAGCACGCACGAGGGGGCCTTCTCGGCGAAATCGGCGGAGGTGCGGTACGTGAGCGCGAGGATGTCGATCGGGGCGAGCGGGCCCTCGGTGGGCCTGTTGCAGTCGGAGCTGGCGGGGCTGCACTACGTGGTGCCGCGCGGGGGGGTGTTCGACGAAGGGACGGCGCGGGCGGTGATCGCGTACCGGAAGGTGGCGGGCCTGGCGCGGGTGCCGGAAACGGACGCGGGCCTGTTCCGTGCGCTGCAGCGGGGCTCGGGGGCCTTCCACGTGCGCTACGCGCGGGACGGGCGCCACGTGGAGGCGGACCTGACGCGGCAGGTGCTCGCGGAGGTCGAACCCCACGGGCGGGTGCGGGCGATCTACACGATGAGCTCGGGGAAGCCCTCGACGCCGACGGTGACGGGGAGCTTCACGGTGTACGAAAAGACCCCGGGGGTGAACCAGAAGGGGATGGTGGACTCGAACTACTTCATCCGGGGGTACGCGATCCACGGGTACGCGGAAGTCCCGACGTACGCGGCGAGCCACGGGTGCCTGCGGGTGCCGATCCCGGACGCCCCGGCGATCTTCTCGTGGGTGGGGATCGGGACGCGGGTGGACGTGTACGACGAGGGGGGCGGGGGGAGCCACAACGTGAGCGGGAACGCGGGACCCTGACCCGGGCGGGCGGACGCGGGCCGCTCAGTCCAGGAGGGGGGTGCGGGAGCGGACGCGCAGGACGCGGGCGAGGTAGCCGAGGCCGAAGCCGTAGAGGGCGAGGGCGAGGGCGAGGTTGGCGAGGTGGACGGCCCAGGCGCTGGACCAGCCGTGGCTGATCCCGGAGAAGGGCGAGATGAGCTGCCGGGCGCCTTCGTCGATCCACCGGTGGAGGGCGGCGTCGTGGTGGGCGCCGGAGGTGGGGCTCGCGGCGGCGGGGGCGGAGCTCGCGGGGGCGGATTCGTTGACGGCGGCCTGCTGGTGGGCGGAGGCGGAGGAGGACTGGCTGACGGCGAAGATGGCGAAGGAGGCGATGACGAGGAGGCAGCAGGCGCGGGAGACGATGCGCAAGCCCCGTGCGGTCCAGATGGAGATGGTGTTGACCATGGAATGAGCCTATATACGCTTAATGGCAACCACGGACGTTTTCGACGAATCTACGAGTCCCGTCCAGTCTCGGTGGTCCTTATGCAGCCCCCCGGGCATCCCGGGGGCGCGTTCGGTCCAGCGGGAGCCCCGATGCGTCCAGCCCGCCCCGCGATCCGTCCGCTCGGCGTCCAGCCCGCCCCGAGCCCCCGGCGGCGCCCCCGGGACTTGCTCGGGGCCCCGCTCACGTCTTTGCCCGGCCCTGTCCGTGGGGCCCCGCGCCCCGGTAGCCTTACCCCCGAGCCGGTATCCACGGAGCACACGCCCTCGTAGTCCAATGGATAAGACGACCGCCTCCTAAGCGGTAGATCCAGGTTCGACTCCTG
>DASZFE010000107.1:0-3046 GCA_035940155.1 Solirubrobacteraceae bacterium
GCCATCGCCGCGGGCCGCGCGAGCACGTGCGTGTGGTTCGCCCGCCGCAGCGGCTCGCTCGCGTCGAGCGTCAGGCCGTGGCGCAGGGAGACCAGCGCGTCCTGCAGCCGCGCCCGCGCGGGCGTGTGCGCGTGGGCGTCCCCGCTTGCGACCGTCGCCACGCCGATGCGGCGCGCGAGCCCCGCGAGCCGGCGGTTGCGCGCGAGGTCCTCGCGGGCGTAGGGGCGCTGCAGCTCCACCCGCAGCCCCCCCGGCCCGAACGCCCCCAAGAGCTCCCGCAGGAGGGGCTCCTCGTGGACGCCCCGCTCCGCGCAGCCGCTCAGGCAGATCAGGCCCTCCGCGTGCTCGCAGACCTCCCCAAGCGTCACGCTCGGCTGTCCCGCGCGGCGGTCCCGGCGCTCGCGGGTGTGGGCGTGTGCGCGCGTGAGCAGCCGGCAGAGGCTCCGCCACCCTCGCCCCTCGCGCACGAGCAGCGTGAGGTGGCGCAGGCCCTCGCCCGCCGATCTCGCGCCCACCCCGGCGCCCCCCGCCCCGGCGCCCGTGCCCTCCGGCCGCACGGTGACCTCGGCGCCGAAGATCGCCTTCAGGGGCGTCTCGCGCGCCGCCACCGCGAGCTCCATCGCGCCCGCGAGCGAGTCGTGGTCGGTCAGCGCGAGCGCCGCATAGCCGAGCTCCGCTGCCCGCTGGACGAGCTCCTGCGGCAGCGAGGCCCCGTCGAGGAATGAGTACGCCGAGTGGGAGTGCAGCTCGACGTAGCCCGGAGCCCCCACGCTCATGGGCGGGGCGCCCTCAGGGTGTCTGCCTGAACCACCCGCCCGAGACGAGGTCGTGGAAGACGACGAGGTTGCGCCCGTCCGCGCTCACGAGCTCCCAGTAGCGGCGGCGCAGGGGTCGCTCGGCCCACCAGCGGTCCTCGATCAGCCACGACTCCCGCACCTGCGCGACCGCCTGGCCGTCGACCTCGCGGGGGACGCCCCGGGCGCCCATCCGCACACGCGCCGCTCGCGGCAGGTTCAGCGCCAGGGCTCCCCCATGCCCGATCTCGGATCCGCCGCACCTCATCCGCCATCCCGCTCTTCCCCGCAGAACGGCGCGAGCACGACCCGGCGCTCGGGGACGCGCGAGTCGGGGTCGACGCACATGACCCGCAGGGCCGCCTGCGGGCCAGCGACGGCCCGGACCTGGGCGACCGCGTCGCGCAGGCGCGCGCGTCGCGCGGCGCGCGCGCGGTCAAGGAGGGAGTCCTGCGCGCTCCCGGGCGGCCCGAAGCGCTCGACGGAGAGGTGCAGGCTCTCTGCGGGCGCCGGCAGGAGCGCGAGGCGCAGCGAGAGCGCGAGGCGAATCCGTCGGGGGTCGGAGAGACCTTCGCGGAAGACGACGAGCTCGCGCCACGTGCCCCCCTCGACCAGGCGCGCGGAGAGCACGGCCGCGCGCAGCGTCCGCCCGCGGCGCTCGGGCCGGGCGAGGAGTCGCTGCACGAGCACCCCCATGACCCGCTCCAACGCGGGCCCCGAGCCGGGCTCCTCCAGTTCGAGCGCCTCCTCCAGGCGCTCCCGTGCCCGGCGCGTGCGCAGCGGCGTGTCCTCCCCGCACGCGAGGCGATGCGCGAGCACGCCGGGCGCTCCGAAGCGGTCTGCGAGCCGATCTCGCCCTAGCTCGGCCAGCTCACCGAGGGTACGCAGGCCGAGGCGCTCCAGTGGCTCGACCAGCTCGCAGGTCTGTTCGCGGTGGCGCAGCAGGCTCACAGGCTGCGCGGCGAGGTAGCGGCGGGCGGGCGACCCCTCGCCCACGACCACCGCCCGCCGCGAGCGCGCCTGGAGCGCCGCCGCGAGCGCACAGAAGCGCGTCGGCCCGGCGCCCACACGCACCGGACGGCCGAGCGCCGCGCGCACCGCGGCGAGGACTCCACGGTCCCCTCCGTGCATCCCCCGCAGTCCATCCGACTGGAAGTAGACCGAGCCCACCCGCTCGATCTCCAGCGCCGCCCCGATGCCTTCGAGCGCGCGCGCGATCTCCTCCCACGCCCGCGCGACGCCGAGCGGGTCCGCGGGCACGAGGCCGAGGCCCGGGCAGCGCGCTAGCGCCTCTCCCAGCCCCATCCCGGCCTTCACCCCGTAGACCTCCGCGGACCCCGATACCTCCCCCACACGTCGCTCGCCGCCGGGAACCGGGGCGATCGCAAGCGGGCGCCCGGTCAGGGCGGCGGGGCCCCCGGCGGCGGTGACGAGCTCGAAGCGGGGAAGGTGCAGGCAGATGACCATACGAACGTATGTTCGCATAGCCATGGCCTCTTTGCAAGGGCTATTTAACGGGCATCCTGCCTCCAGGCCGCCGCGCGCTGCGCTCCTCGATTGAACTTTTGACGCTCCGCGCGCGGCGGCAGCTACGTTTGCCCGCCATCCAGGCGGGCCTAATCCATGCCGAGGGGACCCTCGTCGGAGCCGCTGAGGAACTGGCGGACGAAGGGGTTCTCCGAGGAGAACATCTTCTCGGCGTCGCCGGCCTCGACGATGCGGCCCCGCCAGAGGAGGGCGATGTACTCGCCGATCTGCCGCGCGGAAGCGATGTTGTGGGTGACGACGATGTAGGTGCCGCCGTGCAGGGAGTGCATCTTCTGAATCAGTTCGCACAGCAGCGCCGTGCGGACCGGGTCGAGACCTGAGTCGGGCTCGTCGAAGATCACGATGTCGGGCTCCATCACGAGCGCACGGGCGAAGCCGGCGCGCTTGCGCATCCCCCCGGAGAGCTGCGAGGGGGCGTAGTCGATCGCCTCTGCGAGGCCGACGTCGGCGAGGCGCTCGGAGACGACCTTCGCGATCTGCGCCTCGGACGTGTCGGTGTGCTGGCGCAGGGGGAAGGCGACGTTGTCGAAGACGGACATCGAGCCGAAGAGGGCACCGTCCTGGAAGAGGACGCCGATCCGGCGGCGTAAGGTGAGGAGATCGGGCATCGTGAGGCTTGGGACGGACTTGCCGAGCACTTCGACCTTGCCGGAGTCGGGGAACATCAGGCCGATCAGGTGCTTGATCAGCACGCTCTTGCCGGT
>DASZFE010000108.1:0-3859 GCA_035940155.1 Solirubrobacteraceae bacterium
CGTCGCAGGGGCTCCTCGGCGATCTCGATCCCGACCGCCCCCACCCCGGCCCCGGCGAGCGCCGCCGTGAAGTGGCCCTCGGCGCAGCCCACGTCCAGGACCCGCTCACCTGCGCGGACACCTGAGAGGAGGAAATCCAGACGCACCCGCGCGCGCTCGGGCTCGAGGCCCTCCGGGACCCCCGCCCAGAGGTCCTCGTAATAGTCCCGCAGGTCCCCCTCGCCCAGGCCGGGGGCCGGAGCCGGGTGGCCGCCGGGATCGGGGGCCGCCTGGTGGGGGTCCACCCCGCCTCAGTAGGCCCCGCGCCGGGAGAGGACCGCGGGGATCGTCTTGAAGAGGATCGCCAGGTCCAGCGCGATCGACCAGCGCTCCAGGTAGAGGAAGTCCAGCTGCACGAGGTCGTCGAAGTCGAGCTCCGAGCGCCCCGAGACCTGCCAGAGGCCCGTGATCCCCGGGAGGACCAGGTAGCGCTTGCGGTGCCACTCCTCGAGCATCTCGAAGTCCCGCTCCGGGAGCGGCCGCGGGCCCACCAGCGACATCTCCCCCCGCACCACGTTGATCAGCTGCGGCAGCTCGTCCAGGGAGAACCGCCGCAAGAGGCGCCCCACCGGGGTCATCCGCGGGTCCTCCCGGATCTTGAACAGCGGCCCCGAGGCCTCGTTGAGGGATTCCAGCTCCCCCTGGCGCTCCTCCGCGTCCTCGTACATCGTGCGGAACTTCAGGCAGTGAAACGGCCGCAGACCGATCCCCGGCCTGACCGAGCGGTACAGGACCGGCCCCCGCGAGGAGAGCCGCACCGCGAGGGCGATCGCGAACAGCACCGGGCTCAGCAGGATCAGCAGCCCCGTCGCCGCCACCACGTCGAAGGCCCGCTTCAGCGCGAAGTCGATCCCTTCGAACACCGGGGGCTTCAGCTCGAACAGCGGCACCGACTCCCCCGGCACGAACTCCGCGCGGTGGATCAGGATCTCCATCGCCGAGGGCGCGATCCGCACCCGCACCCCCCGCTCGTGGCAGCGGTCCACGAGCTCCACCGCCGCCACCTCCGGGAAGCTCGGGTCCGCGATGATCACCTCGTCGACCCGCTCCACCTCGAGCACCCGCTCCAGGTCCCCGAGCCTCCCCAGGCACCGCAGCCCGTTCGCCGGGAGCGGCTCCAGGGACAGGAACCCCACCAGCGTGATCGGCGTACTCGGCGCGTCCCTCAACGCATGCGCCACCTCCCGGATCTGCGGGCCCCGCCCCACGAGCACCGCCCGCCGCTCGTACCCCGCCGCGCGCAGCGCCGCCCCCGTCGCGCGCTCGTACAGGTAGCGGATCGAGGACACGTACAGCAGCGCGAACGCGAGGCCCGCCCAGAAGATGTAGAAGCTCGAGAACCGTTCCCCGCTCACCACCGCGAAGGCCAGCGCGAGGACCGTCACCTCGAACATGCACCCCACGATCCGCGCCAGGCCCGGGCGCTGGGAACGCTCCGCGTAGAGGCCCGAGCGCGCGAACAGCAACGCCGTCACCAGGTACGTGAAGGGCAGGATCCGCTTCGTCTCCCCCCACGCGCTCCCCACGTCCACGTGCCCGAGCACCACCGCCTTCAGGATCAGCGCCGTGAAGATCGCCAGCGCCACCCCCGCGAAGTCCAGCGCGAGCAGCGACACCACCCGCGCGACCCGCCTCGCCGTGTCCAGCCGCAGCAGGAACGACATCGCCGGCGGGCGCTTGCGGCGCATGTCCCGCTCGGAGGGCTCCAGGCGCACGATCGCCTCCGAGAGTACCGGCATCTCCTGCGAGCGCTCCAGACCCCGCACAGCCCCCCCCGACGAGCTGCGCGTCTGGCCTGTCAGCGTGCCCTCCGCCGAGCGCTTCGACGGTGCGGGCGGGGTGGGCGTTGGCGGTGACCGAAGTCCCATCTCACTGCTCACAACGCCTCAGGTTCGCAGATGTAGCGGTCGCGGCGCTTCTTCAGCTGCCCTGCCGGCCGATCAGGAGCTCGACCCCCGCCTCGGAGATCGTCCGCTCCAGGCCCTCCCGCAGGGCCACCCGCGGCGACCACCCCAGGAGCTCCCGCGCGAGCGTGATGTCCGGGCGGCGCTGCTTGGGGTCGTCGACCGGGAGCGCCTCGTGGAGGATCTCCGAGCCCGACCCCGTCAGCTCCCGGATCGTCTCCGCGAGCTCCAGCAGCGTGAACTCGTCCGGGTTCCCGATGTTCACCGGATCGTGGAAGCCCGACTCCGCCAGCGCGATCATCCCCGCGATCAGGTCGCTCACGTAACAGAACGAGCGCGTCTGACTCCCGTCCCCGAAGACCGTCAGCGGCCGGTCCTGCAGCGCCTGGCGCAGGAACGTCGGGATCGCCCGCCCGTCGTGCGGGCGCATCCGGCTCCCGTAGGTGTTGAAGATCCGCACGATCGCCGTGTCCACCCCCTGCTGGCGGTGGTAGGCCATCGTGAGCGCCTCCGCGTAGCGCTTCGCCTCGTCGTACACCCCCCGCGGGCCGATCGGGTTCACGTGCCCCCAGTACCCCTCCGACTGCGGGTGCTCCTGCGGGTCCCCGTAGACCTCGCTCGTCGACGCCAGCAGGAAGCGCGCCCGCTTGGCCTTCGCCAGGCCGAGCGTGTGGTGCGTACCGTAGGAGCCCACCTTCAGCGTGTGCAGCGGCAGCCGCAGGTAGTCGATCGGGGACGCCGGCGAGGCCAGGTGGTAGACGACGTCGATCGGCTCCTCGACGAAGTACGGCTCGATGATGTCGAGGTTCAGGTGCACGAACCGCTCCGGGTCGCGGATGTGCTCGATGTTCACCAGCGACCCCGTCTCCAGGTTGTCCACGCAGATCACCCGGTGCCCCCGCGCGAGCAGCTCGTCGCACAGGTGCGACCCCAGGAAGCCCGCGCCTCCGGTGACCAGGCAGGTTGCCACGGGTGCAGGATACCGGTAGGGGATCCGGGAACCGCTCGTTGTCCCGCATCGTGTCCACGATTTTTGCCAAAAAAATGGCCTATTAGCAGGACTTTTTAGATTATGGGCCGATTTTTGTCCCGATTTATGTCCGCGAGGACGACCCGAGCGATGTCCCATGCCCGCGGACCCCCCCGACCTCCGTGCCGGCCACCCGCGCCTATCGCGTGGGCCACCCCCACCTATCATTCCCCCCGATGGCAACGATCGAGCACCATCCCGGCGGGGGATCTGCGGACGGGGGCGACGAGCGCCCGAGCATCGCCCCGATCGTGGGGCCCGAGGACCCCCGGCGGTTCACGGACTCGGGGATCGAGATCAAAGAGCTCTATACCGAGGCCGACCTCCCAGGCGGGCTCGAGCTGGGGGAGCCTGGAGAGTTTCCCTACACGCGGGGGGTCCACCGCGAGATGTACCGCAAGCAGACCTGGACGATGCGCCAGTACGCCGGGTACGCCTCAGCGAAGGAGTCAAACGAGCGCTACCGCTACCTCCTCTCCAAGGGCTCCACGGGCCTCTCGATGGCCTTCGACCTCCCCACCCAGCTGGGCCTCGACTCCGACAACCCTCGCTGCCTCGGCGAGGTCGGCCGCACGGGCGTCGCGATCGACACGATCGAGGACATGCGCACCGCCTTCGACGGGATCCCCCTCGACCAGGTGTCGACATCGATGACGATCAACGCCCCGGCCGCCTGCCTGCTGCTTCTGTACCAGCTGGTCGGCGAGGAGCAGGGCGTGCCCAGCGAGAAGCTGCGCGGCACCACCCAGAACGACGTGCTCAAGGAGTACATCGCGCGCGGCAACTACATCTACCCGCCCGAGGCGACGATGCGCCTGACGACGGACCTCTTCGAGTACTGCCACGAGAACGTGCCGCGCTGGAACACGATCTCGATCTCCGGCTA
>DASZFE010000109.1:0-1578 GCA_035940155.1 Solirubrobacteraceae bacterium
TATGAGCCCCGACGCCACCCGGGCGCCACGTCGTACCCTGATCGCGGGCGGGGAGCTCTGGGAGCGCGTCGCCGCGGACGGGCCCGTGGAGGAGTGGACGATCCTGCGGTGCGCCCGGACGAAGCTCGCGGTGGTCGCCGCGGACGAGCGCGACGCCGGGCGCCGCCAGGTCCTGAACCTCGGGCACACCGTAGGGCACGCGATCGAGACGGCGACCGGCTACGCGCGCTACCGCCACGGGGAGGCGGTCGGGCTGGGGCTCCTGGCGACGCTGCGGCTCTCGGGCGCCCCTGAGCTGCGCGAGCACGTCTGCGAGCTCCTGCGCGCACACCACCTGCCGGTGCGCCTACAGGGAGTCGCGCCCGCGGAGGTCGCGGCGGCGACCGCGCGCGACAAGAAGCGTCTCGGGGCGAGCGTCCCGTTCGTGCTCCTGCGCGCCCCCGGTGAGGTCGAGATCGGCTGCGAGGTCGAGCCGGGAGATCTGCGCGCGGCGATCGAGGAGCTCGTATGAGCCCCGACGCCACCCGGGCGCCACGTCGTACCCTGATCGCGGTCTGCGGGGGGGCGAACCTGAACATGCTCGGACAGCGCGACCCGTCACAGTACGGCACGCTCACGCTCGCCGAGCTGCAGGAGCGCGTGCGGGGGTACGCCGCCGAGCTCGACCTGGAGGTGGAGTTCTTTCAGAGCAACTACGAGGGCGCCCTGATCGAGCACCTGCACGGGCTGCGCGGGCGCGCGGACGGGATCGTGTTGAACCCGGGCGCCTGGACGCACTATGCGTGGGCGATCCGGGACGCCCTGGAGATCGCGGCGCTCCCGACGGTCGAGGTGCACCTCTCCGACGTGAAGTCCCGGGAGAGCTGGCGCCGGGTCTCGGTGATCGAGGAGCTCTGCGTGATGAGCGTCTGCGGGAAGGGCGTCGAGGGCTACCGCCTGGCCCTGGAGCGCCTGCGCGAGGAGCCCGGGGGAGAGGGGATATGAGCGCGGAGGCCGAGGAGGCCGCGCTCCTCGCACGCGCGGGGGCCGTCGCGGAGGTCCTGCGCGAGCGCGAGGTCGAGGCGCTGCTCGTGAGTGAGCCGGTGAATCTGCGCTATCTCACGGGCTTCACGGGCTCCAGCGGGCTCGCGCTGATCCCCGCGGAGGGCGAGCCGGGGTTCTTCACGGACTTCCGCTACGAGACGCAGTCGGAGGCACAGCTGCCGGGGATCTTCGCCCGGGAGATCGTTACGGGCGATCTCCTGGAGGCGGTAGCGCACGGGGTCGCGGAGGGCGGGCGGCTCGGGTTCGAGGAGGCGAGCCTGAGCGTGAAGCGCCACGCGCGCCTTGCCGAGCTCCTCGGGGAGGGCTCGGAGCTCGTGCCCTGCGGAGGTGTGATCGAGGGGCTGCGGGAGGTCAAGGACGCGGGGGAGGTCGCGCGCATCCGGGCCGCGGCGGAGCTCGCCGAGGAGGCCCTGCGGGGCGTGCTCGAGGAGGGCCTCGCGGGCCGCACCGAGCGGGAGGTCGCGATCGAGCTCGAGCTGCGGATGCGCCGCCTCGGGGCCGAGCGGCCGAGCTTCCCCTCGATCGTCGCCGCGG
>DASZFE010000110.1:0-3195 GCA_035940155.1 Solirubrobacteraceae bacterium
GTCCTCGACGTCGGCGGCTCGGTCGAGCAGACCGGGAAGGCCCGCGGGACGGACCTCCTCGACGGCACCGTCACGCTCCCCCTGATCCTCGCCCGCGAACGCGACCCCGAGCTCGCCCGGGTCGACCTCGCCGCGCTCGAGGGCCCCGTGCGAGCGGAGGAGCTCTGCGAGCGGATCGCCGCGACGGGCGTCCTCGAGGACTCCCGCGCGCACGCCCTCGAGCTCGTCGCCCGGGCAAAGGCCGCGCTCCCCGGTCTGCTCCGGCCCGAGCGCCTCGACCTCCTCGACCTCCTCGCGGACTCCGTCGTCGACCGTTACAGCTGAGTCCCGCTCCCGGCGGCGCTCGACCGCCGTGGGAGCATCGCGACGAGCGCCCCGGGAGGGGCGCCCTCTCAGAAGTCGCTCGGGACGATCACGTCCGCATGGAGGGCGCGGACGAAGAACTCGATCTCCTGGACCATGTTCGCGTGGGTCATCCGCTGAAAGTCGCTCAGCAGCGCCCCCGTCGCCCGGTCCAGCTCGTCGTCCAGGAGCTCCACCGCCGTCTGTCCAAAGACCCCCTCGCGGACCTCCTGGCACTCCGGGCAGCGCAGCAGGATCCGCCAGTGCTCCTCGCCCTCCTCCGACCAGTCCAGGGGGTATACGAGGTGTCCCGCGCAGCTCGGACAGACGTGCAGCGGGAGCTCGCCGATCCGGCCCGTCTCTTCGTCGCTGTAGACGACCTCGATCTGCTTCCCGTTCGGGAGCTTCACCTGGTGACGGATGTTGTCGCTATGGGAATGCATGGCCTGTTGACCTCGTCATCGACCCCCGTTGACGCGGTCTTTAGGGTGGCGTCGAACTTCCCCCCGCTCGATCGAGCGCGACGCGGAGCTTTGCGCAGGCTTGCCCACACGCGGCCCGCCCGAAAGGTGCCGTGCGGGTGGCCTTGCGGGCCACTTTGCCCGCGTCGAGGCGGTGATAGGTTCAGTTGCGAAGATGGCCACCGCGATCCGAACGATCGGCCACGAGGAGCGCCTCAGCCTCGTCGACCACCTCGAGGAGCTCCGCACGCGCCTCATCGTCTGCGCGATCGCCCTCGCCCTCGCCTTCGGGCTCTGCCTCTGGCAGAACCACGCCCTCCTGCGCTTCATCAACGCCCCCCTCGACAACCAGACGCGCGCGAAGGTCGAGCACGGGGAAGGCCCCCTCGGGCAGGCCGCCCTCGCCCAGCAGGGGCTCCTGCGGCTCGGCGACCAGACCGAAGCGATCGCCCGGCTCCTCGCGGCCCCCACGAGCGGACTGCCCGCGCCCACGCGCGCCCGTCTCCTCGCGCAGCTCCCGGCGCTGCGGGCCGATCTCGCAAAGATCCCCCGGACCTCCCAGGGCGAGAAGCCGATCACGCTCGGGATCGGCGAGCCCTTCACGAGCACGCTCACCGTGGCCCTCTACTTCGCCCTCCTCCTCGCCCTCCCCGTCATCCTCTTCGAGCTCTACGGCTTCCTCCTCCCCGCCTTCAACCCGAGTGAGAGACGCCTCGCCCTCCCCCTCCTCCTCGCCATCCCCTTCCTCTTCGTCCTCGGCGCCGCCTTCGGCTACCTCGTCGTCCTCCCCGCCGGGGTCCGCTTCTTCCAGAACTTCAACTCCTCCGAGTTCAACTCCTTCGTCCAGGCCGGCCAGTACTACCGCTTCGCAGCCACCATCCTCCTCGCCATGGGCCTCGTCTTCCAGGTCCCCGTCGCCATCCTCGCCGCCGTCCGCCTCGGGATCGTCACCCCCGCCCAGCTCCGCCGCAACCGCCGCTACGCCCTCCTCGCCTGTGCCGTCCTCGCCGCGATCCTCCCCGGGGACCTCGTCACCCTCGCCCTCGAGATGATCCCCCTCTACGCCCTCTTCGAGGTCAGTATCCTCTTGGCAGCGCTGATCGCGCGGCCCGTCCCCGTGGCGGCGCCGGCGCCGGTGGAGGCCGGGGTGGCCTCCGTGGCGCCCGGCGACGCACGCGAGCGGAGCGTCCACGCGATCATCGACCACACCGACCCGGAACTCACTGACTGATGCTCTTCGACCTACGAGGCCACGGCCGGCGACGGACCGTGCAGATCATCTACTTCGGCCTCGCCCTCATCTTCCTCCTGGGCGCCGTGGGCTTCGGGATCGGGGGCGGCCTCGGGGGCGGCGGCGGGATCTTCAATGCCCTCGAAGGCAAAGGCGGCGGCGGCTCCGGCATCGACTACACCGCCCAGATCAACAAGGCCCGCAAGCTCACCGTTCAGCAGCCGAGCAACCCCAAGGCCTGGGCGAGCCTCCTGGAAGCCACCCTCCGTCAGGCCGGGACGGGCGAAAACTTCAGCAACGCCGAAGGAGGCTTCACCGCCAAGGCCAAGCCCCTCCTGATCCAGGCCGGCGAAGCCTGGCAGCACTACCTCCGGGTCAACCCCAACAACCCCAGCACCGACCTCGCCAACGAGATGTACCAGCTCTATGCGAGCGAAGAAGCCCTCAACCAGCCCCAGCAGGCCATGCAGGCCCTGCAGATCATCATCGCCGGCCGTCCCCCGAGCGCCGCCCTCTACGCGAACCTCGCCTCCCTCGCCTACAAACTCCACAACACCCACGAGGGCGACCTCGCCTCCAAGAAGGCCATCGCCCTCGCCCCCGTCGCCGAGCGGACCGTCCTCGAAAACGAGCTCGCCCGGGCCAAGCTCGGAGAAACCGGCAAGGGCGCCTTACCCAAGACCTTCACGACGACCACGAACGGGAAGAAGGTCGTCCTCAAATCCAACGGCCACGGCGGCTACACCAGCTCCCCGGCCGGGGCCGCCCCGACCGGCACGACCACGACCGGGAGCACCGCCTCCACCCCGCCCGGCGGCATCGCCGGGGCGCCCGTCAACACCACCTCGACCTCCCCCGCGCCGTCCACGGGCACCACCAAGAAGAAGTAGGCCCCGCGTGAGGGCCGAGGATCCTCCCCACTTCACCGCCCGCCTCCTCGTCAACTGCGCCGACCGACCCGGGATCGTCGCTGCCGTCTCGGGCTTCCTCTTCGATGAGGGCGCCAACATCGTCTCCTCCCACCAGTACTCCTCCGACCCCTCCGGCGGGAGGTTCTTCCTGCGGACCGAGTTCTTCCTGCCCGAGCCCCCGGGGGGCGGGGAGAGCGAGGGGCCGGCGGGCACGTCCGGGGAGCTCGCCGCCTCCCGGGCGGCCTTCCTG
>DASZFE010000111.1:0-2528 GCA_035940155.1 Solirubrobacteraceae bacterium
CGCCGGGCCCGAGGCAGGACGGCGGATGCTCGTGATCGGCGCCACGGGGGGCGTGGGGATGTTCGTCGTGCAGCTCGCCGCGGCGGCCGGCGTGGAGGTGCTCGCGACGGCCGGTCCGGACGACTTCGAATACGCGCGGGCGCTCGGGGCGGCGGAGGTGGTCGACTTCACCGCGGGTGAAGTCGCCGAGGACGTCCTGCGGGCGCACCCCGGGGGGGTGGACGTCGTGATCGACCTGATCGACAGCGGCGAGGAGGTCCGCAGGGCCGCGAGGGCCGTCCGCCCCGGCGGGCTGCTGGTCTCCTCGCTCGGGGGCCCGGAGGACCTGGAGGGCGGGGTGAGGGCGATCTACACGAGCATGAGCGTAGAGGAGGGCGATCTCGAGGATCTCGCGGGGCGCGCTGCCGCGGGGACCCTGCGCGTGGAGGTATCCCGCGTCTACCCCTTCGCCGAGGCCCCGCAGGCCTTCGCCGACTTCGCCTCCCAGGAGACCCGCGGGAAGCTCGTCATTTCCGTCGCGGGGTAGAGCCGCCGCGTGGCGGCGTCCGTTTCGTGGGCGAGGCCGGTGTGACGACGATCGTCCCGCTCGTGGACGCGCGGTTTCCCGCGAGGTCCACCGCGGACAGTTCGACCTTGAAGGTCCCGCCTTTCCTGGGGGTGATCCAGAGCAGTCGCGGGTCGCCGTGTTCGACGGTCGCGCGGTTGCTCCAGACGACCCTCACCCCTTCGCGGACGGTGAGGGTGATCGTGGAGATCTTCGAGAGCGACATCTTCACCCCCGCGCGCACGCCGCCGCCGAAGGCGTGGCTGAGCAGGGCGATCGCGGGCGGGGTGTGGAGATCGGCGGTGAAGCGCTGGGCGGTCGTGCAGTAGATCTGATCGCCCGGGATCGCCGTGCTCGGGGCCCCCCGCGTGACCGTCAGACCCGGCGACCCGGTTTCGGTCCGTTGGCAGAGGTGGTCGAGAAATTCAGTCAGCAGTTCGTGGTAGTTGAGGTTGGATTCGCCGTACTGGTCGTACAGCGACCAGCCCCCCGTGTCGTAGGCGGGGACCTCCGCGCGGGCCTCCGCGTCGCCTTCGGAGAAGAGCCGCACCCCGAGGGGGTCGCCGGAGATCGACGTGTAGTCGTAGAGCCCTACGAGGGACTGGACGAAGCCGTTGAGGATGCGGTCCTTGGGGGCGTAGGTGTACTCCGCGTACTCCGCCCCCGCGGGGGTCGCCACGCGCACCCCCGCGGGCGGGGGCGTCTGGAAGATCCCCAGGGCCTCTTTGGCCGCGGTCAGGAAGGCCGGCTCCTTCAGGCGCTGCGAGGCCCGCGCGAGGGCCTGGATCGCCGTCCCTTGGGAGAGGCCGCTCGTCCAGGGAGGGCGGCCCCCGTCGAAGCGGAACATGTACTCCCACGCGATCCCCCCCGCCCGCTGCGTCGCCAGCGGGATGACTTCGTCGAGGAGCGCCCGCAGGGCTTCGTCCCCTTCGCCTGAGAGGTAGTAGCCGTTGGCCTTCCCGAAGGTCGCGAGCCACTGGATCTCGATCCCCTGCTCCGGGTAGTACTCCCAGACGATCCCGCTTTCCGGGAAGCCCACGCGCTGCCCGGAGGAGAGGAGTTGCCCGGACGTCCACCACTCGCGGTTGCGTTCCAGGGTCAGGAAGAGCGCTGGGAGGCGCGAAGGGATCAATTCCCCAGCGGCCGCCATCGCCCTCACGTTCGCGATCACTCCCGCGAGCTCTTCGTGCCGGGTCCCGTGGAGCCTGCCCAGCGAGCGCTGAGCGGCGGCGTAGGCGGTGGTGTACCGGTCGTAGGCGCCCGCTTCGATCGCCCCCGCGCTCAGGAGGGCGCGCAGGGCCGAGGGGACGCTCGGGGGCCTGCGGTGGGAGGCCGCGCGGGCGGGGAGGGCGCTCGTGCAGAGGAGCGCGCCGCTCAGGAGCAGTGCGAGCGCGGGCGCGCGGAGCGGCTTGGGGCGCATCCCGGCGATCTTACGCCGGGGTGTGCGGCTCGGCGCCGGTCGTCACCCTCCGGGTACAGACGGTCATTCCCGGGTGAGCCCCTGGTCCTCCTCGAGTTCCTCGTCGGGCTCGAGCTCGTCCTCGTCGAGCTCGTCGAGGTCGTGATCGAGCGAGCGCTCGGCGCCGGGGTGGTGGGTGAGCTGGAAGCTCTCGATCAGCTCGTCGCGGCGGTTCTCGTCGATCGGGGACTCCTCGGAGATGAGCACCCAGTCGGTGCTCTCGAGGTCCTCGGTGTCGAACACCTCGTGGTCGAGGTCGGGGGAGTCGTCGACGACGATGAGGACCTCGGTCTGGGGGTTGAAGTAGGTGCCGGGACGGTTCGTGAGCTCGTCGAGCTCGAAGGTGCGCGGGTCGGCCATGGGCCGTTTATACCCAACTCCGCCCGTTCACGAGGCCCCGCCCCGGGTGCTCCGCTACGCTCTTGGCGTAGGAGCCGTTGACTGACTGGTCAATCGATAGGAGAGAGACGAGAGCGAAATGGTCGATTTCACGCTTACCGACGAGCAGAAGAGCCTCCGGGAGCT
>DASZFE010000112.1:0-1738 GCA_035940155.1 Solirubrobacteraceae bacterium
TCCACCTCCCCCCCGAAGTCCGCGTGGCCCGGCGTGTCCACGATGTTCAGCTTCACCCCCCCGTAGTGCAGCGCCGTGTTCTTCGCCAGGATCGTGATCCCCTTCTCGCGCTCCAGGTCCATCGAGTCGAGCACCCGCTCCGCCACCTCCTGGCCCGCGCGGAACGCGCCGGACTGCCACAGCATCGCGTCCACCAGCGTCGTCTTGCCGTGGTCCACGTGCGCGATGATCGCCACGTTGCGTATGTCCGAGCGAGGGACCTCCACGGCCGGACAGGGTAGCGGGCGTGCGCCTCCCTCCGGGAACGACGGTGTGAACGGCCCCGCCCTCGCCTACTCCAGGCTCGCCATCACGTGCTTGACGACCGTGTAGTCCTCCAGCGAGTACACGCTCAGGTCCTTCCCGTACCCGGACTCCTTGAAGCCCCCGTGAGGCATCTCCGAGACGAGCGGGATGTGGTCGTTGATCCACACGCACCCGAAGCGCAGCGCCCGGCTCACCCGCAGCGCGCGCCCCACGTCGCGCGTCCACACCGAGGAGGCCAGGCCGTAGCGCGTCCCGTTCGCCCACTCGATCGCCCGCGCCTCATCGGAGAAGCGCTGCACCGTGATCACCGGGCCGAAGATCTCCCGCTGGATCATCTCGTCCCCCTGCGCGAGGCCCGCCACCACCGTCGGCTCCAGGTAGAAGCCCGGGCGCTCCGGAGCGACGCCGCCCGTCACGATCTCCGCGTGCCCCGGGCGGCGCTCCAGGAAGCCCGCCACCCGCTCGCGCTGGCGTGCGGAATTGACCGGCCCCAGCGTCGTCTCCGGCGAGAGCGTGTCTCCGATTATTAGCCCCCGCGCCCGCTCTGAGAGGCCCGCGACCACGTCGTCGTAGACACCAGCCCCCGCCAGCACCCGCGTCGCCGCCGTGCAGTCCTGTCCCGCGTTGTAGTACCCCGTCCCCGCGATCTTCTCCAGGGCCCCCTCCAGGTCCACGTCCTCGAAGACGATCACCGGCGCCTTCCCCCCGAGCTCCAGGTGCACGCGCTTGAGCGAATCCGACGCCACGCGCGCGATGTGCTTCCCCGTCTGGACCGACCCCGTCAGGGACACCATGCCCACCTCCGGGTGGCCGATCAGCGCCTCCCCCGTCGGCTCCCCGTGGCCCATCACGACGTTCAGCACCCCCGGCGGGAGGATCTCCGCCGCCAGCTCCGCCAGGCGCACCGTCGTCATCGGCGTCGTCTCCGCGGGCTTCAGCACCACCGTGTTCCCCGCCGCCAGCGCCGGGGCGATCTTCCAGATCGCCATCATCAGCGGGTAGTTCCACGGCGTGACCTGCCCGATCACCCCCACCGCCTCCCGGCGCACGAAGGACGTGTAGCCCTCCATGTACTCCCCCGCCGCCCTCCCCTCCAGGCACCGCGCCGCCCCCGCGAAGAAGCGCAGGTTGTCCGCCATCACCGGAATCTCATCCCCCCGCACCGCTTCGATCGGCTTCCCCGCGTTCTGAGCCTCGAGCAGCGCCAGCTCCTCCCCGTACTCCTCGACCACCCCCGCCAGGTCCAGCAGTGCCTGTGCGCGCACCGCCGGCGTCCTTCGCGACCAGCCCTCGAACGCCCCCCGCGCCGCCCGCACCGCCCGGTCGACCTCCTCCGGGCTCGACAGCGGCGCCCGCGCGATCTCCTCCCCGCTCGCCGGGTTCAGGATCGCCTCCGTCTCCCCCTCCACGGGCGCGGGCTCGCCGTCGATGA
>DASZFE010000113.1:0-2016 GCA_035940155.1 Solirubrobacteraceae bacterium
GGCGGAGCGGTCGAGGTCGTCGGCGACCTCCTCGTAGAGGCCCGCGCGGCGCAGGGCGTCGAGGACCTCGGCCTGGAGGCGGGAGCGCCGTGCGCGGCGGCGGCCGTGCTCGCGCAGGGCGTAGGCGACGTTCTCGAAGATGCTCATCGGGAAGGGGTTGGGCTGCTGGAAGACCATCGAGACGCGGCGGCGCAGCTCGGTGACGTCGAGCTCGTGGATCTCCCTCCCGTCGAGGGTGATCCGCCCGCTGCGGCCCGCCCCGGCGGTGACCTCGGTGAGGCGGTTCAGGGAGCGCAACAGCGTCGTCTTGCCCGAGCCCGAGGCGCCGATCAGCGCGAGGACCTCGCCCTGGCGGACGGGGAGGGAGACTTCGCGCACGACCCAGTTATCGGCGTAGGCGAGGGAGACGGACTCGATCCGCATCCGCTCGGTGACCTCGATCGAGTGAGTGGGGCTGCTGCCGTTGCCGTTGAGATGCACGCCCTGCCCGGCATCCCCGCGCGTGGTGTCCCCGGGGCCGGCGGGCCATGCGGGCGTTGCGGGTCCCGCGGGCGCGGCCGGCAGGGGTCGGGGCGGGACGACGCGGGGCTCGCGGTCGAGGGCGATCCGCCGGACGGGCGGGGGGGTCAACGGGTCCACGCGAGCCTCCGCGTGACGGACTGCCGGGACGGGCGCCTGCGCTCCTCGCCCGCGCCGAGCGTGAGGCGGGTGACGAGGGCGTTGAGGAGGAGCACGATGATCAGGAGGACGAAGGCGGCGGCGTAGGCCTTCTGCGGGGCGTTCCCCTCGCCGGAGGGGGAGTTGTAGAAGACGTAGCTCGTGAGCGTCGAGCCGGTCCCGCGGAGGGTGTCGATGACGGGCGGCCCGCCCCCGCCTTCGATCCGCTGGGCGCTCCCGCCGAGGAGGACGGTGATGATGGCGGTGTCGCCGATGATCCGGCCCATCCCGAGGACGACGCCCCCGGCGATCCCGGGCCGGATGGCGGGCAGCAGGACGCGGCGGATCGTGCGCGCGGGGGTCTTGCCCAGGGCGTAGGAGGCCTCGCGCATCCGGTCGGGGACCTGCGCGAGGGCCTCGCGCGTGGCGCCGACGATGAGGGGGAGGGCGAGCAGCGCCATGGTGGCCCCGGCGGTCAGGAAGGACTGCCCGGTGACGGTTCCTTTGGCGGCGCTGCCGGAGAGGAAGCCGAGGAAGGGGCGGGAGAAGACGTAGAGGCCGAAGAGCGCGAGGATGACGGAGGGGGCGCCGGAGATCATCTCGACCCCGAGATCGACGGCCCGGGCGAGGGCGGCGGGGCGGTGGTACTCGGACATCCAGACCGCGATCGCGACTCCCGCGGGGGCGGCGATGAGGATGCCGATGGCCGTGACGATGAAGCTCCCGAGGAGCGGGTCGCGAAAGCCGCCCGACTGGCTCTGGACGAGTGAGGGCGAGGGTGGCTCGACGAGGAGTGAATAACGCATGTAGGAGACGCCCTTCAGGAACATGAAGAGGACGAGCGCGAAGGTCACGAGGCAGAGCCCGATCCCCACGGCCCAGCAGAGCCGGTGGGCGAGGCGGTCGATCAGGGGCCAGGAGGCCGTGGAGGTCCGCCCCGGGCGGACGATCTCGGGCGGCGTGAAGGGGGTCTCCTCCGCGAGGGTCGCGCCCGCGGCGTCCATCAGGCCCGGATCCCGTAGCGCTTCAGCGGCTGCTTCGCGGCCCAGCCCGCGAGCGAGAGCATCCCGGCGGAGACCAGCAGGACGGCGCCCATCGCGTAGATCGTGCTCCCGAGCGCCGGGATCGAGATGCCGTCGGCGTTCTGGACGATCGTCGCCGCGAGCGGGCGGACGGGCTCGAAGAAGAAGGTCAGCCCGTCGAGGGGGTTCGCTGCGAAGCCGCGCCCGCCCGAGACCATCAGGAGCATGATCGCCTCGCCGAGGGCGCGCGCGGTGGCGAGGATCGCGGAGGCGATGATCGCGGGGCGGGCGGTGCGCAGGGAGACCCGCCAGATGGTCCGCCAGCGGTTCACGCCGA
>DASZFE010000114.1:0-3521 GCA_035940155.1 Solirubrobacteraceae bacterium
GTGGGGCGCGTGGGGCACACCTCCTCGATCGCGGCGGTGGGACCGGCGCCGCGGGGGAGGGTGGCGGACGAGCGCCAGGTCTTCCCGCCCGATGCCTGCGGGATCCCCTACGTGGACTCGAAGCGGGAGGCGGAGGTGCAGGCGCTGCGGCTGGCGGCGCGGGGGTTGCCGGTGGTGATCGTGAACCCGGCGTTCGTCTTCGGGGCGGGGGACGTGTACGGGTCTTCGACGGAGCTGGTGCGGCGGTTTCTGTGCGGGGAGATTTCGGTGTACGTGGAGGGGGCGCTGAACGTGGTGGACGTGGGGGACGTGGCGCGGGGGCACCTGCTGGCGGAGGAACGGGGGGTGGTGGGGGAGCGGTACATCCTGGGGAACCGGAACTTCACGCTGGACCGCCTGTTCGCGGACCTGGGACGGCTGTCGGGGGTGGAGCCGCCGGCGGTGAGGGTCCCGCTGGGGGCGGCGCTGGCGTTCGCGCGCCTGGTGGAGGGTCTGCCGGGGGAGCCGGTGGTGACGGCGGCGGAGGTGCGGGCGGGGGGGCAGTGGTGGGCGTTCAGCAGCGCGCGGGCGAAACGGGAGCTGGGGTACAGCCCGGGGCACCACGAGGAGACGCTGGTGCGGACGATCGAGTGGTACCGCGAACGGGACTCTCGCCTGGCGGCGCCGGGGAGGCGTCAGGCGCTGGCGCTGCGCCTGGCGGGCTTCACGCTGCGCCGGACGGCGGGGGCCCTGCGGGGCCTGGGCGTTGAGATCGGCTGAGTTTCGAGATCGGTCGAGCTTCGATCGTCAATGCGAGCATGATGGGTCGCGGCGCGGCGGGTCAGCCGGGCATCTCGGGGGCGTCGGTCAGCCGAGCGCCTCGGCGAGCTCGCCGGACTCGAACATCTCCATGACGATGTCGCAGCCTCCCACGAGCTCTCCGTCGAGGAAGAGCTGGGGGATGGTGGGCCAGTCCGACAGCGCGGAGAGCTCCTGGCGGATGCGGGGGTCGGGTAAGACGTCGACGGCGGCGAATGGGACCTCGAGGGTCTGGAGCGCCCCGACGGTGCGTGCGGAGAAGCCGCAGGCGGGGGCCTCGGGGGTGCCCTTCATGAAGAGGATGATGCGGTTCTCGGCGATGGCGCCGGCGATGGCGTCGCGGATGGGGTTCGTGGCGGAGGTGTCGGGGCTCTGGTTTGGCTGGCTGGTGGGCATCGTGGACATGTGGGGTCTCCCTGTTGGTCGGCGTGGATGACTCGGTCTGCGGGGCTACTCGGTCTGGGTCTTCAAGGAGAGCGCGTGGATCGGCCCGCCGATCTCGGCGCCGAAGATCTCGTAGACGAGGCGGTGCTGCTCGATGCGGCTGCGCCCCGCGAAGGACTCGGCGGTGACGGTGGCGCGGAAGTGGTCGCCCCCGCCGGTGTAGTCCTCGACCTCGGCACGGGCGCCGGGGATGGCGGCCTCGATGCGCTGCTTGATCTCCGCGGGGGTGGGCATGGCTTCAGGGTAGAGCAAATCCGACCGGCGCTATACTTTGGAAAGCAATGGTGACGATCACGGAGAAGGGCGCGGAGAAGGTCGAGGAGTTCCTCGCCGGACAGGGCGCGGAGGTGGCGCTGGCGGGCCTGCGCGTGGGGGTCCGCGGCGGGGGGTGCTCGGGCTTCCAGTACCAGCTCGCCTTCGACGAGGAGCGCGAGGGGGACGTGGTCTTCGAGAGCCACGGCTTGAAGCTCCTGGTCGACGGCGAGAGCCTCCCGTACGTGCGGGGCTCGGTGATCGACTACGAGGAGAGCCTCCAGGGGGCGGGCTTCAAGGTGAACAACCCGAACGTGGTGGCCGCGTGCGGCTGCGGCTCCTCCTTCCGGGTCGCCGAGGAAGAGCAGGTCTCGGCGGTCTGAGCGGGAGCGCTCGGGGGGTCGATGACCGGGGCGTCGAAGTAGGGCCGGGCGCCGGGGTTCCGGGCGGGGTGATCTGAGCATCGCGGCTCCGAGTATCGAGCTCCCCGCGACCCTGCGGCGGCTGACGCCGCGGGGCCTGCGCGACGACATGCGCGTGCGCGCGCTGGCGCTCGGGGCGGGCGTGATCCCGCCACGGACGATGCACTCCTCCGAGGACGCCCGGGTGCTCCTGGATGCCGTGCGGGGGGCGGGGTGCGTGGTGGAGGTGGGCGTCTACGAGGGCTCCTCTGCGGTGGCCCTCTGCGGGGCGCTCCAACCGGGCGCGGACTTGCACCTGATCGACCCCTTCGGCCACCATCCCGACGCGCTCCCGGCGGGCTGGGGGGCGAGCGAGTGGGCGACCCGCCGGGCGGTGGCCCGCGCGGTGCGCCGTCGCGGCCCGGGGGCTCCCCGGGTCCACTGGCACGTGGCCCTCTCCCACGAGGTCGCCGCCCGCTGGTCGGGACCGGCCGATGTGGTCTTCATCGACGGGGACCACAGCGAGTCCGGCTGCGAGCTCGACTGGTCCTCCTGGCACCCCCACGTCCCCGTCGGCGGCCGAGTCATCTTCCACGACGCCCGCGCCGGGCAACCTGCCGGGCGCGGCCTCCCGGGGCCAACGGCAGTCGTCGACCGCTTCTTCCGTGCGGGGACGGCTTCGAGAGCGTCCGGCTGGGAGATCCTCGCGGAGGCCGATCGGACGGTGGTGGTGGGGCGGGTGGCCTAACCGCCGTGCCGACCAGCCGGCTGCTCGACGAAGAGCGGTAAGGACGGGTCGATCCCCTCGCTTTCGAACAACTTTGCCTCCGTGGCAAGGATGTCCCGTACGCGCTGACCCTTGCCCAGGCGATACCCGCCGGACCAGTTGGGGGTTGTATCCGCCTTAGCCGGCGATTCGCTGGAAGAGTCGATCGACATCGAGCTCGTCGACGCCCGGGGCGGGCGAGGGGACAGACCCACCCACCCGATAGATCTCGCACGCGCGATACCCGCCCGGGCCGGGGTCGGTGCGCACCTCGACGGCCCGACCGGGGACATCGATGAGCCAGTAGGTGGGAACGCCCGCCTGCGCGTACAGAACCGCCTTCACGCCGCGATCGATCGCGTGCGAGCTACCAGCCACCTCGACCACGAGCAGCGCCGTGCGGGGGTGCCGGCCGGGCGAGCGCCCTTCGACGAGCGCCAGATCCGGCTCGGGCGCCGAATCGGGGGGAACCTCAAGCGGTAGCTGCACGCGCAGCCGGGCGTGGGCGTGCGCCAGATGCTGAGTCAGATCCACGATGATCTCCGCATGGTCCGGACCGTGCGGACTCATGTCGACGAGCCATCCCTCCAGCAGCTCAACCGGCTCGCCCTCAAGCGCACCCGAGGTGACCATCCGGTTATAGGTCTCGACGTTCAAGGCGTGCGCACCCCCTCACCCCGGCTCGTTGTCCAAGGACCGCCACAGATACCGACAGGCCAAGGTCCGATACGGCCGCCACGGCAGGGCGATCTCCTCGATGGCCTCGGCCTCGGGCAGCCCGGCGAGCCCGTAGGCCCGCTCGATCGCGCGCCTGATCCCGAGGTCGCCGACGGGGAGGACGTCGGGGCGGTGGAGGTGGA
>DASZFE010000115.1:0-6063 GCA_035940155.1 Solirubrobacteraceae bacterium
CATCTGTGCGAGGTCCCGCCCCCGCCAGCACACGCTCCCCTCGTCCGCCACGAGCAGCCCCGCCGCGAGCGCCAGCAGCGTCGTCTTCCCGCCCCGCCGCGACGCGAGCACACCGGCCGTTTCCCCCGCGTCGAGCTCGAAGGAGACCCGGTTGAGCACGGCCTTTTCGCGCACCCCGTCCGGATAGCGCTTGACGACCTCGCTAAATGCCAGCAGCGCCATCGCCGGGACCGTTCGTGAGGAGGGCTCCTTCAAGCTCACGACGAGCTTCGCCAACCCATTCGATCTCGGCCTTCAAGCGCCTGTCCACCGCGGACCGGGAGAGGCTCATGACCCGTCCGAGCCACGAGACCGCCGGCGTCAGCGTCGCGGCATTCGCCTCGATCGCTTCAAGGAGATCCGCGCGGTATTCGTCCAGCGCCCGCAGGAGCTCCGGTGCGTCCGCTTCGGTCGAGAACGCCAGTCGCGCGTCGATGTCCGCGCGGACGATCCCCATCGCGGGGGACGCCGCGAACCATTCCGCTCGCGCCTGCAGCGCCTTCTCGGTCGGGTGGTAGACCTTGCGCACGTACGGATGCTCGTCGCAGGGCTCCTTCTGCGAGGAGACCAGCCCCGCTTCCTGGAGCTGTCCGAGGATCGCGTAGATGTGCTTCTCCTGGACCCGCCAGGAGACCCCCATTCGCCGGTTCACGCGCCGTGCAACGTCGTACCCGTGCCCGGGCGCTTCGATCAGGACCGCAACCGCCGCAGCCTTGATCGGCGAGCGGCCGTCCAGCGGGGGCTGATGCTGCTTGCGCTTGGTCTCCAACTTGGTCATATTCCTGTCCTGCGAATCTTACACCGCCGCGACCTTTTTCGCCAGCGTCTAGAATGATACCTGGGCAGACAGACGTCTCGGGGGAGCCGGGGCGTCCAGATTGAGGGACGGGAGGGTTTGGATGGGTGCTTCATCGGGGATCGGCGCCTCGCGGCGGAGGGGCCCTTCGTGGGCTCGTCCCCCGCGCGTCCGCGGAGGCTTCGGCTTCGCGGGCCTCGCATGCGTCGTGGGCCTCGCGCTCGGGCTCCCCCTCCACGCGCCTCCCGCGCGAGCGCGCTCGGTTCCCGCGCCGCCCCTCCACGCGCACGCCGCGAGGACTCTCTCGGTGAACGACACCGCCTACCTCCACCTCGTCGCAAGCAACGCGAGCACCCTCGTCGAGGAAGGGCGCAGCTACGGGACCCTCCCCGGCAGAGCCAGGGTGCGCCTCACGATCCTCGGGACCACGATCAAAGCCCGCTTCACCGTCTACGTCAGCGGGGGCTCGATCAGCGGCGCCGGCCACGGCGTCCTGCACATCGGCCGTGGTAGCCAGGCGAGCTTCGGCGGGGTCCTCGCGATCACACGTGGCACGGGACGCTACGCGCACGCGCGCGGCTCCGGCGGCCTCTACGGCACGCTCGACCGCAGCAGCGACGGCGCCGTCGTGCAGACCTTAGGGCACCTCTCCTACTGATCAGGGGCCCTCTCCCGGCGGGCGCCATCCGCACGAGCACCTTCCGGCTCCAGCCAGTCGGGCGCCTCCGATCGAGACTCTCCCTGAATGTCTCCGACTACTGTCTAACGGGCCCGTGGCGAACTCGGTCGCGCGCCTCCGCGAAGCGGAGCGCCTCATAGAGGATCAAGCTCGCGAGGATCGCCGCGAGGATCGCGAGCGTCGCAAGCGAGGGGAGCTTCAGCGCGACGACCGCCGGGACGAGGGCGACCAGAAGCAGCGCACAGAACAGGCGCTGGCGGTTCAGGGTCCCGAGGTTCCGCAGGCGGAACCCCACGTGCGCCAGCAGATAGGTCGCCGCGCCGCCCAGGAGAGCCGCCGTCGGGACCGTCCCGAGCGGGTCCCCGACGTGATCGAGCGTCCGGCGCAGCCCGAGCGCGATCAGGGCGATCCCGGCCACCATCAGGAAGTGCAGATAGGAGTAGGAGTCCCGCGCCAGCTCGTTCTGCTCCCGTCCGGGCGCCATCCCCGCGAGGTGGCGCTCCGCGACGATCGCCACCACGTCGAAGTAGGTCCACCAGAGCGCGGCCGCGACGGCGACCCCGAGGACCGCCGCGAGGACCACGCCCACTTCGACGCCCACCTGCGCGCCGATCCCGAGCGCCACGATCGACTCCCCCAGGGCGATCAGGACGATCAGGCCGTGGCGCTCGGCGAAGTGGCCCGGGACGAGCCTCCAGCCCTCCGCGCCGAACAGGAACGGCCCGCCCGCGTCGAGGACGACCGCGAGCCCCCAGAGCACCCCGCGGAGGACCCCGCCCGAGAAGGCCGCGAGGATCAGCAGCGCGACCCCGATCGCCGTGCTCCCCGCGAGCCCGAGGACCGAGTGGCGCAGGGCCGCGTCCTCGCGGCTCGCGAGCAGGAAGAGCATGATGTGCGCTCCCCGCACCACCGCGTACGCGCACGCGAACAGGAGCGCCGCGTCCCCGAAGGCCCGCGGAACGTACATCGCCGCGACGAGCATCGCCGCCATCGCGGCGAAGATCACCAAGCGTACCGCGCCCTCCTCGGGGTCCACGACGCTCGTTAGCCACGCATACCCCACCCAGGCCCACCAGAGGACCGCCAGCGCCGCCAACCCCTCCGCCACCCCAAGCCCCGGGGAGACCCTCCCGGAGGCCATCAGGGTCGTGCACTCCGTCAGGGCCAGCACGAACACCAGGTCGAAGAAGAGCTCCAGGGGAGTCACCCGCTCGCCCTCCCGCATCACCGCCACAGCTAGGAGATCGTCAGCGTGCCCTCCATCCCCGCCTGGCGATGGCCGGGGACGGAGCAGTAGAACACGTATTTCCCGGGCCTCAGGCCCAGCGTGAGCGTCTGGGAGCCGCCCTGGAAGGTCGGGGTCGCGCCGAGCACCGTCCCACCCGCCGTCGCCACCGTCAGGTTGTGCGGGACCGGCGAGGCGTTCGTGAGCACGATCCCCACCCTCCCCGCTTTCGTGTCCAGGCGTTTCGCCGTGTAGCTCAGCGCGCCGCTCGGATCGGCCGCGAGCGCGAGCCTCGTCGAGGACGGGGCGCTCCCGGCGGGGCCCGGCGGGGGAGCTCCGGAGGGCGTCGCCGCCACGGGCGCCGTGCCCCCGCCCCCGCCTGCGGGGAGCGTCGCCGCGGCGCTCTTCGCGGGCCTGCTCGAGGTCGCCACGGCGCTGACGAGCGTAGCCAGGACGAGGAGGACGCTGACGGCGATCACGATCCGCTCCGCCCCCTCCGTGCGCGGGAACTCCACCTGGCGCAGGCCCACCCCGAGGGAGATCACGAGCGCCCAACAGATCAGGACACCACCGACGACGTAGAAGGGAACCTTGCTCTTCTCCGCCCCGAGGATCGGCACGAGGTGCAGTGCGGTGGCGAACATCGCGCGCGAGCCTAACGCATGGGGCCGCGGCATGGGGCGCCGCACGGACGCGCTCGCTCTACCCTAAGATCCCCCGCCCATGGTCGAGGCGATCAGAGCTCCCGAGGAGCTCCTGCGGGGGCTCCCGGAGTTCCCCCACGAGCCCCACCACCGCACCGTCGAGGGCCTCCGGCTCGCGCACATCGACGAGGGCGAGGGGGCGCCGGTGCTCTTCATGCACGGCGAGCCCACCTGGTCCTTCCTGTGGCGCAAGGTCATCCCGCCCGTGCTCCAGGCCGGCTTCCGCTGCATCGCCCCCGACCTCGTCGGCTTCGGGCGCTCGGACAAGCCGACCGACCCCGGCTGGTACACCTACGACCGCCACACCGAGCTCGCCGCCACCCTCCTGGAGGACCTCGACCTCAAGGGCGCCACGATCGTCGTGCACGACTGGGGCGGACCTATCGGGCTGCGTCTCGCCGTCGAGCACCCCGAGCGGATCGCGCGGATCGTGATCCTCGACACGGGCCTCTTCACGGGCCATCAGCGCATGACCGACGCCTGGCTCGCCTTCCGGGACTTCGTCGCCCGCACCGAGGACCTCCCCGTGGGCTTCCTCGTCCGGGGCGCCTGCAAGAACGACCCAGGCGACGAGGTCATCGCGGCCTACGAGGCCCCCTTCCCGAGTCCCGCCTCGAAGGCCGGCGCACGCGCCTTCCCGGCGATGATCCCGCACACCCCCGACGCCCCCGGGGCCGCCGCCGGACAGCGCGTCCTGGAGGCCATGCGCGAGGACCGCCGCCCGACGCTGATGCTCTGGGCCGACTCCGACCCCGTCCTCCCGCTGTCGACCGGAGAGCGCTTCGCCGAGGCGATCGGCCGCGAGGCGCCCCGAGTGATCGAGGACGCCTCGCACTTCCTCCAGGAGGACCAGGGGCCGCTGATCGGCGAGCTGATCGCGCAGTGGCTCGGCGCGGCCGACTGACTCGGCTCGGTCGACCCTCTCAGCCCGGCTCGGCCGAGAGCTCAGCTGGGCGGGCCCAGCTGCGCGGGCTCCTCGGGCGGCGCGAGCGCCGGCTCGGAGCGGGCGGCGCGGAGTTCGTAGCCTTTGCGCACGCCCGCGTCGGCGCCCGCGAGCACGCGGTCGGCCTTCAGCGCACGGGCCATCCCCTCGGAAAGGCGCCGGGGCAGCAGGACGCCGAGGGTGCTCGTGCGCTTCGCCGACTTCGGCACCCAGACTTCGACGGTCCCGTGTCGCAGGGCGTCGACGATCGCGTCGGCGACTTCGGCGGGCTGGAGCACGTGCATCCCGCGCGCCTCGCCGAGGCCCGAGCCCAGTTCGGTGTTGACGACGAAGGGCATCACGTAGCTCATGTCGATGTGGGCGCCCATCAGGCGCAGCTCGCCCCGCACCGCCTCGGTGAGCCCGACGACGGCGTGCTTGGTGGCCGAGTAGGTCGCGCCGCCGGGGGCCCCGAACTTGCCGGCCTGGGAGGAGATGTTCACGATGTGCCCGCGGTCGCGGGGGATCATCCGCGCGAGCGCGAGCTTCGTGCCGAGGATGACGCCGTGGATGTTGATGTCGACCATCCGCCGCGCCGTGAGGTCGTCCTCGTCGACGAAGCGCCCCACGGGCATGATCCCGGCGTTGTTGACGACGACGTCCAGCGGGCCCAGCTGGGCTTCGGCCCCGTCGAGGAACTCCGAGAAGGAGGCCCGGTCGGTCACGTCGAGGGGCAGCGCGACGGCGCTCGCGCCGAGCTCCTGGGCGGTCTGCCTCGCGGCCTCCAGGTCGACGTCTCCGATTGCGACCCTCATGCCCTCCCGCAGGAAGGCCTGTGCGGTCGCGCGGCCGATCCCGCGCGCGCCGCCGGTGATCGCGGCTGTCTGTCCCGCGATGATGCGGGGCTGCTTGGCCATCTCGTCCTCCCTCGATCGAATCGTTTGGAACCGCCAACGCTAGCGGGTCACGGTCGTGCGCGGTAGGGTGAGCGGATGGCGGACTTCATCTTCCAGGGCCAACGGATCGCCTACACGGAGCTCGGCGGCGGACCCGCCGCGGTCACGGCCTCGGGCCGACGCGGCAAGACCGCGGCCTCGTCGCCCGCGGCCTCGAGGCCGATCGTCCTGATCCACGGCCTCCTCCTCTCCCAGGAGATGCACAAGCCCCTCGCGCGCGCCCTCGCGGCGCGGGGCAACCGCGTGATCACGGTCGATCTCCTCGGACACGGCGCCTCGGACCGTCCGCGCGACATGTGGCGCTACTCGATCCCCTTCTTCGCCCAGCAGGTCGTCGGGCTGCTCGACCACCTCGAGATCGAGCAGGCGGTCGTGATGGGGACGTCGCTCGGGGCGAACACCGCGCTCGAGATCGGGCTCCTCGCGCCCGAGCGGCTTCGGGGGATGGTGATCGAGATGCCCGTCCTCGACAACGGCTTACTCGCGAGCGCCCTCGCCTTCACGCCGATCCTCGTCGCGCTCACCTTCGGGGAGCCCGTCACGAAGCTCTTCGCCCGGGGCGCGCGGGCGGTCCCGCGGCGGCTCCTCCCGCACTACGGGAACGTCCTGTTGGACCTCGTGCGCCAGGAACCGGGGCCGGGCGGGGCGCTCCTGCAGGGCCTCTTCTTCGGGCGCGTCGCACCGCACCGCACCGAGCGGCGGGCCATGCGGACGCCCGCCCTCATCTTTGGACACCGTCGCG
>DASZFE010000116.1:0-1751 GCA_035940155.1 Solirubrobacteraceae bacterium
TGGATCGCGAACTGGCTCGAGCAGGTCCAGGACCCCGAGCAGCGGATCGCGCGCCCGCGCCAGATCTACACCGGCCCGCGCGACCGGGGCTACGTGCCACTCGAGCAGCGCGCCTGAGCCCGGGAGCGCGCCGCGGTGGCCGGCAAGTGGACGATGCTCATCCGCGACGGCCCCAAGGTCGAGCGCTTTCGCTTCGAGTCCCTCGCCGACGCCCTCGCGGAGATGGAGGACAGGCTTGACGCCCTCGCCCCCGACGCGCGGCGCCCCTCGGTGGAGATCATCGGCCACCGCTACGACCCCGCCCGCCAGGTCGCCGTACGCGCCGAAGTCACCGGGCCCGGCGGCCTCCTCGGCGCGGCCCGCGGCGGCGTGGACATGCGCGGAGACGGCTCCACCGAGGCCTACCTCGGGCGCCTGCGCCGCCGCCTCCTTGAGCTCCGCCCCGGGGAGACCCCCTACGAGGGTCTTCGACGGGCCCTCGGGGAGGCCGGCGCCGGGTAGCCCTCAGAGCACGAGCGTCGCGCCGTGGCGGCGCAGCCAATCCCGGTCCTCGCGCCAGCGCGGCCAGTGGCGCTCCACCAGGGCCCAGAAGCGGGGAGAGTGGTCGAGGATCTCCAGGTGGCAGACCTCGTGCCAGACGACGTAGTCAAGGACGCTCTCGGGCGCGAGCAGCAGGCGCCAGTTGAAGCTCATCCGCCCCGTCGCCGAGCAGGAGGCCCAGCGGGTCCGCTGCGCGCGAATCGTCAGGCCGCGGTACTCAACCCCGGCGAGAGCGCTCGCGCGGTCCAGGCGCTCCGCGATCTCCACACGCGCCGTCCGTCGGTAGAAGCGCTCCAGGGCCGGTCGCGCGTCGTCCGCGGGGACCAGCAGCCGCTCCCCCACCCGGCGCACCCGCTCCCGCCCCGCCTGCGGGACGAGCTCCAGGGAGCGCCCCAGGTATGGCACCGTGTCCCCCCTCCGCGCGACCGCCGCCAGCGCCTCCCGCGCACGCGCCCGGCGCCGGTCGATCCAGGGCGCGAGCTCCACGACCGCCATCCCCGCCGCCCGCTCCGACGCCCGCACCGGCAGCACCACCTCGACCTCCCCGTCCCCCCGCACGTTCACCCGCACCCGCCGCGCCCGGGAGGAGCGGCGGATCGTGTAGGGGATCTCGGGTGGCACCGGGCGAGCGTAGCGGGAGGGGCGGCCGATCGGGCCCAGGCGCCTCAGCCCTCCCCCGGCCCGCCGAGCGCGAACAGCGGCCAGCGATCAGGGACGCCCTTGAGCTCGTAGAAGCCCCGGCTCTCGAACGCGAAGGGCCCGCCCACCACGGTCCCGTAGACGGTGCCCGAGACGAGCACCTCGCCGGGGCCGGCCAGCCCGCTGACGCGCGCGGCGATGTGGACCGCCATGCCGCCGACGTCCTCGCCGATCAGCTCGCACTCGCCGGTGTGCACACCGATGCGGACCTCCACTCCCAGCTCGCGCGTGGCCCCCACGATCGCCTGGGCGCAGCGCAGCGCGCGCGAGGGGGGACCGTCGAAGGTGGCGAGGACGCCGTCGCCCACGGTCTTTACCTCACGGCCGCCGAAGCGGGCGAGCTCCTTGCGGATGGTCTCGTCGTGGCGCGCGAGCAGGTCGCGCCAGCGGCCGTCGCCGATCTGCGCGGCGCGTGCCGTGGCGTCGACGATGTCGGTGAACATCACGGTCAACAGAGCGCGCGCAGGCTCTGCCTGCCCGCGCGCCCCGGTGAGGAACTCCTCGACCTCCTC
>DASZFE010000117.1:0-1724 GCA_035940155.1 Solirubrobacteraceae bacterium
CGCCGCCAGCCCGGCGGACCGTCCAACCAGCCCCAGCGCCGGCCGCGCCGTGGGCGGCGTCGGCGCGGGACCTACGACGACACGATCGCCCCGATCGACACGGCGGCGATGGAGGCGACGGACCTGATCCGGATCAACTCGGGCTCGACCGTGAAGGACGTCGCGGAGTACCTCGGGGTGGCGGTCCCGGAGATCATCAAGAAGCTGATGTCCCTGGGGGAGATGGCGACGCTCACGCAGACCCTCTCCGACGAGGCCATAGGGGTGCTCGCGGAGGAGTTCGAGAAGGAGGTCGAGATCGTCCACGCGGCCGACGACGTCGAAGTCGAGCCGGTCTTCGAGGACGAGGAGTCCGATCTCGTGGACCGCCCGCCGGTCGTGACGATCATGGGCCACGTCGACCACGGCAAGACCTCCCTGCTGGACGCGATCCGCGAGACCGAGGTGGCGGCGGGCGAGGCGGGGGGGATCACCCAGCACATCGGCGCCTACCAGGTCCACCACGCGCAGAAGCTGATCACCTTTCTGGACACCCCCGGTCACGAGGCCTTCACGGCGATGCGGGCGCGGGGGGCGCGCGTGACGGACGTCGCGGTGATCGTCGTCGCGGCCGACGACGGCGTGAAGCCCCAGACCGAGGAGGCGATCGACCACGCGCGGGCCGCGGAGGTCCCGATCGTGGTCGCGGTGAACAAGATCGACAAGGAGGGCGCCCAGCCCGACCGGGTCCGCAGCGAGATGGCCCAGCACGGCCTGCAGCCCTCGGATTGGGGCGGGGAGATCGAGTTCGTGGACGTCTCCGCGAAGACCCACGAAGGGCTCGACGACCTGCTCGACACGATCCAGGTCGTCGCGGACCTCGAGGAGCTGAAGGCCAACCGCGACGCGGACGCCTCAGGGACGGTGATCGAGTCGAAGCTCGACCCCGGGCGCGGGCCGGTCGTGACGATCCTGATCCAGCGCGGGACCCTGCGCGTGGGCGACGCGCTCGTCGCCGGGGCGCACTTCGGGCGGGTGCGCGCGATGCACGACTTCCTCGGCGCCCGCGTCAAGCGCGCGCGCCCCGGCGAGCCCGTGGAGGTCCTCGGCTTCGACGGGGTCCCCGAGGCCGGGGAGTTCGTGCGGGTCGTCGAGAACGAGCGCCGCGCGCGCCAGCTCGCGGGCGAACGCGCCAACCGGCTGAAGACCGAGGCGCTCGCGCGTCGCTGGGGCCGGAAGATCTCACTCGAGGACGTCTTCAAGCTCGCCCAGGAGGGCGCCGTGAAGGAGCTCGGCCTGGTCGTCAAGGCCGACGTCGCGGGCTCCCTGGAGGCGCTCGAGGACGAGATCGCAAAGCTCCCCCAGGACGAGGTCTCGGTGAACATCATCCACCGGGGCGTGGGCGGGATCAACGAGTCCGACGTGATGCTCGCCGCGGCCTCCAACGGGCTGATCCTCGCCTTCAACGTGCGCCCCGTCCAGGACGCGCGCCAGCTGGCCGAGCGCGAAGGCGTGCAGATCCGCTCCTACGCGGTGATCTACCGCGCGATCGAAGACCTCCGCGCGGCGATGCAGGGGATGCTCGAGCCCGAAGAGGTCGAGTCCACGGTCGGGCAGGCCGAGGTGCGCCAGCTCTTCCGCGCCTCGCGCATCGGCGTGATCGCGGGCTCGCACGTCTCCGAGGGGAAGATCACGCGCGGGGCGCGCGTGCGGGTGGTGCGCGAGGGGACGGTGATCTACGACAC
>DASZFE010000118.1:0-2502 GCA_035940155.1 Solirubrobacteraceae bacterium
CACGCGCAGAACGTCGCGGCGCTCTGAGGGGCCGCGAGGACGCCCCGCCCCGCCCCGACCCGGAGACCGGGGCCGCTACCCCTCGGCGGGGGGCTCGGAGCGGATGGTGGCGATGGGGGCGCCGGCGGCGATGGGGGCGCCCTCCTTGATGGGGAGCTCGACGATGGTGCCGGCCTTGTGGGCGGTGATCTCGTTCTCCATCTTCATGGCCTCGATGATGCAGAGGATCTGGCCCTCCTGGACGGCGTCGCCGGGCTTGACGAGGACCTTCCACATGTTCCCCTGCAAGGGCGAGGGGAGCGTGTCGGGCCCGCCCCCGGCGGATTTGGCGCCGCGGGAGGAGCGGCGTGGCGGTCTGGCCGGGCCCGTGCCGGCGGCGCCCGCTCTCCCGCCCGTGCCCGCGCCGCCGGCCCCCGCGTGGCCCGTCCCGGCGGAGCCGTTGAGTCCGGCGCCCGCGAAGGGGGGCCCGAGGACCTTGACGTCGAAGCGGCGGCCGGAGACCTCGACGGTGTAGCTCTGCTCGATCTTCTCCTCGGGCTCCTCGCCGCTCTCGGCATCCCCGGCGGGCTTCGCGGGGGTCTCGAAGGCGAGGGTCTTGAGCCACTTGCGGTCCTCGAGGAGGTCGCGGCAGGTCTCGCCGCGGGCCCACTGCTCGGTGGCGAGGAGGGCCTGGTGGAAGGGGATGAGGGTCTTGAGGCCCTCGAGCTCGTATTCGGCCAGCGCGCGGAGCATCCGGCGGGTGGCCTGCTCGCGGTCGGCGTCCCAGACGATGAGCTTGGCGACCATGGGGTCGTACATGGGGGAGACTTCGCTGCCGGCGTGGACGCCGGAGTCGACGCGGACGCCCGGCCCCGCGGGCTCGCGGTAGGCGCCGATCGCGCCGGGGGCGGGGGCGAAGTTCTTGGAGGCGTCCTCGGCGTTGATGCGGCACTCGATGGCGTGGCCGCGGAGGTGGACGTCCTTCTGGGAGTAGCCGAGGGGCTCGCCGCCGGCGGCGCGGATGCCCTCCTTGACGATGTCGATGCCGGTGGTCATCTCGGTGACGCAGTGCTCGACCTGGACGCGGGTGTTCATCTCGAGGAAGAAGTACTCGGCCTCGCCACCCTCGCTCCCGTGCGTGGAGAGCAGGCCCTCGATGGTGCCGGCGCCGACGTAGTCGACGGCGCGGGCGGCCTCGACGCCGATCTGGCCGATGCGCTCGCGGAGCTCGGGGGAGACGACCCACTCGGGGGCGGGGGACTCCTCGATGACCTTCTGGTGGCGGCGCTGGATGGAGCAGTCGCGCTCGCCGAGGTGGATGACGTTGCCGTGGCGGTCGGCGAGGATCTGGACCTCGACGTGGCGGGGGTCGGGGAGGTAGCGCTCGAGGTAGACGGTGGGGTCGGAGAAGAACTTCTCGCCCTCGCGGCTGGCGCCCTCGAAGGCGCCCTCGAGCTCGTCCTCGAGGAGGGCGACGCGGAAGCCCTTACCGCCGCCGCCCCCGGCGGCCTTGACGGCGACGGGGAAGCCGATCTCGGCCTTGGCGATCTTCAGGGCGTCCTTGACGGTGGCGACGGGCGCGGTGGTGCCGGGGACGATGGGGACGCCCGCGGCCTTCATGAGCTCGCGGGCGCGGGTCTTCGAGCCCATGGCTTCGATGGCGCTGGCGGGGGGGCCGATGAAGACGAGGCCGGCGTCCTGGCAGGCCTGGGCGAAGGGGGCGTTCTCGGCGAGGAAGCCGTAGCCGGGGTGGATCGCCTCTGCGCCGGAGCGGGCGGCGACGTCGAGGATCTTCTCGATGCTGAGGTAGTTGTCCGCGGCGGGGCCGGCGCCGAGGTTGTAGGCGTCGTCGGCGCGGGTGACGTGGGGGGCGTCGCGGTCGAGCTCGGAGTAGACGGCGACGGAGGCGATCTCCATCTCCCGGAGGGCGCGGAGGACGCGGACGGCGATCTCGCCGCGGTTGGCTACGAGGACCTTGGAGAACATGGGCCGCCAGCTTAGCGGCCGATCGGATGGGCAGGCGGCTCGCACCGGGGAAGC
Organism: Solirubrobacteraceae bacterium; assembly: GCA_035940155.1. Classification (GTDB taxonomy): domain Bacteria; phylum Actinomycetota; class Thermoleophilia; order Solirubrobacterales; family Solirubrobacteraceae; genus Palsa-744. The sequence goes on from DASZFE010000118.1 coordinate 2,020, forward strand.
GCTCCACTGTCCCCGACGCGAGCGGGAGGCACCGCCCTGGCACGCTTTCGCGCTCGGTGACTCTCTGCCTGCCTGGGTGGACGGCAGCTAGGAAACCGCCACACCAGCTTTGAAAGCTTCGACCCTGCTCGCCCCTCTACGACCCCGCTCATCCCTCCCAGCCGGATGACTCCGGTTACTACGCCCATGAGACTGCCGGATCTTGGACCGAAAGTCAATAGCTCTTGGGCAAATGTTTTTGTATGGTCAAACGTCGTCAGTGGTCTCGGGCGGGTTTGTCCAGAGGTTGCGGGTCTGAGACGGCCCGACCGGGGCACGGTCTCGGAGGGGGAGGCGACCCGGGCTCAGGCGGCGACGAGGCCGGCGCCGAGGGTCTCGTTGGTGTCGGGGTCGATCAGGATGAAGCTCCCGGTGCGGCGGTTGGCGCGGTAGTCGTCGAAGGTGAGGGGGGCGCTCGTGCGCAGGCGCACGCGCCCGATGTCG
>DASZFE010000119.1:0-2145 GCA_035940155.1 Solirubrobacteraceae bacterium
TCAGGTTCGCCTCCCGGGCGTACTGGCAGGAGATGAGCCGCGATCTGAGGCCGGTCTACACCGCGCCCTCAGAGAAAGCCGCCCGCGAGCGTTTCGCGGAGTTCGACTCCAAGTGGGGCAAACAGTACCCGGCGATCAGCAAGCTCTGGGAGAATGCCCGGAGCGAGTTCATACCGTTCCTGGACTACGACGTTGAGATCCGCCGGGTGATCTGCAGCACCAACGCGATCGAGTCGATCAACGCGCGCTATCGCCGTGCTGTCAGAGCGAGAGGGCACTTCCCGAACGACACAGCAGCCCTGAAGTGTCTCTACCTCGTCACCAGGTCACTCGACCCCACAGGGAGGGGCAGAGCACGCTGGGCGACGAGATGGAAGCCCGCGCTGAACGCCTTCGCGATAACTTTCCAAGGAAGAATCAACTAACCCAACCAAGCCCATGATGACGGAATCCGCGTCGACGCACGCGACCACATCGAACCCACCTTCCGCGTACCCGCGGTTCGCATTGAGTCGGGTTACATGGAGCTAGCCGGGATCGAACCGGCGACCTTCTGGCTGCCAGCCAGACGCTCTCCCAGCTGAGCTATAGCCCCAAGCCTGGAATAGGGACGTAGTCTACCGCGACTCGGCGTCGTCGCCAACGAGACGTTGGATGGCCTCTGCAAAGAGGTAGTCCCGAGCCCACCTGATCCCCTGGGACTGGTTGTTCTCGGCGGGGTCGAGGCGGAGATGGACGGCACTCTGGCCGCAGACCTCCTCGATAGGGATCAGGAAGCACTCGCGCGTGTCCGGCGAGCATGCGCCGATCGCGTCAACCTCGGCGGTGGTGTAGGTCGTGGATACGTAGCCCCCTGGCGTGCAGCGATTGGTCCTGAGACCCACGACGAGTACGCTCCCCATGCGTCGCGCGAGCTTGCATTGGACTCGGATGAGCCGAGGATCGAGGTCGATCACCAGGTCGTAGCGGCGGCCCTCGTTGAGAGGGCGCAGCACGGGGAGGCCGAGCCGGATCGCGGCCGCGGCGACCTCGGCCTCGACCGCGGCTCCCTTCTGGCTCGGGGTGAGGTTCTTCACGCAATCGACCCTACCCCGCCTTATGTCACACGAGCGTGTCGTGTGTGAGGACTCGCCAACGCCTCATCAGAGGCTCCAGGAGCTCCTCCCTGGAGTCCTCGCGATGATCCGCCCCGCCCCCTACTCCGGCTCGAACGGCATGAACTCCGGCACGTCGAGCTCGGCCTCGGGGAGCTCCTGGCGGGCGTCGCGGCGGGAGTCGGTGATCCGCCGTCCCCGGGGGCTCTCGCCGGCGGCCCCGCCGTGCCCACCTGACTCCCGGCCGCCGCCCCCGCCCCCCGGCGCCCCCGGCGCGGCCTGGTCGAGCCGGGCGGTCATCGCGCCGTGCGCGAGGCGGACGTCGCGCAGGAGGCGCTCGGCGTTGTTGCGCAGGGAGACGGAGAGCTCGCGGAGGTTGCGGGAGATGTCGGTACCCTCGCGGAGGACCTCGTTGGCGATGACGTGGGCCTCGGAGACGATCTCGCGGGCCTCGGCGCGGGCCTGGGCGAGGATCTGCTGGGCCTTCTCGTGGGCCTCGGCGCGCGTCTGGGCGAGCTCGTGGGCGGCCTCGGCGCGCCCTTCGGCGAGGAGCTCGGCGCGGGCGTCCTCGGCTTCCTGGTGCATCTTCGCGCGGGTGCGCTCGACCTCCTGGAGGCCCTCGGCGGCCTCGGCGTGGAGGGCGCCGACGGCGCCGACGGCCTCGTTGCGGAGTCCCTCGGCGTGGGCGCGGGCCTGGCGGATGATCTCCTCGGCCTCCTGCTCTGCCGCCAGCGCGCGGTTCTCGGCGGCGCGGTCGGCCTCGGCGATGCGCTCGCGGACGCGCTCCTCGGTGCGCTCCCGGAGCTCCGCGGCGGTGCGTTCGGCGGCGTCGATGATGCCCTCGACCCGGGCCGAGGCGTGCTCGGACTCCATCGGACAATCGTAGAGGTGCGGCCCACGGACTGTGGGCCGATGCTTGCGGCTATGGGAGAATCGCGGGATGCGGATCGCGATCCTGCTCTTCGATGGCATCACGGCCTTGGACGCGGTGGGCCCGTACGAGGTCCTCAGCCGCATCCCGGACGCGACGGTGACCTTCGTGGCGGAGGAG
>DASZFE010000120.1:0-2709 GCA_035940155.1 Solirubrobacteraceae bacterium
CGTCTCGTGCTCGTCGGTGGGCACGGCGGCGAGCCGCCCGTCGGCGTCGGCGCGCAGGGCGTTGCGCACGCAGAGGACCTCCCCGACGCGGCCGTCGGCGGCCGGCCGGAGCTCGACGGGCGAGAGGAGGAAGCGCAGGACGATCCGCCGCCGCGCTCCCGCGCCGGCCCGTCCCTCGGTCCGCGCGGCGTACTCGCGCAGTACCTTCACGTTGCGCTCGGCGGTCGCGTCGGTGAAGGAGTCGGGGACGGCGAGCGCCCGCTCGAGCTCGGCGGGGTCGACGACGACCTCGGCGTCCTGCAGCACCCCGAGCTCGAGGAGCTCGGGGTTCGTGAAGGCGGCCTGGGCGGGGCCGCGGCGACCGACGACGTGGACCTCGCGGATGCGGCTGTGCTCGAGGAGGTCGAGGGCGTGGTCGGCGATGTCCGTCCGGGCGAGCTCTGAGTGGGAGAGGGTGAGCATCCGCGCGACGTCGAGGGCGACGTTGCCGTTTCCGACTACCACGGCGCGCTCGCAGGAGAGGTCGAAGTCATGGTCGCGGTAGTCGGGGTGACCGTTGTACCAGCCGACGAAGTCCGTCGCGGGGGCGCTCCCGGGGAGGTCCTCGCCGGGGATCCCGAGGGGGCGGTCCGCTGGGGCGCCGGTGGCGTAGACGATCGCGTGGTAGTGCTCGGCGAGCTCCTCGTGGTCGATGTCCGAGCCGAGCTCGACGTTCCCGAAGAAGCGGAAGCGTGGGTGCGCGGCGGTCTTCTCGTAGACGCGCGTCACGGACTTGATCTTGGGATGGTCGGGCGCGACGCCCGAGCGCACGAGCCCGTGGGGGGTCGGGAGGCGCTCGAACATGTCGACCTCGATGGGCGCCTCGGAGTCCTTGAGGAGGTGGCCTGCCGTGTAGAACCCCGCCGGCCCGGAGCCGATCACGGCGATGCGAACGAGTGCTCTCTTCATCGAAGATGGGCGCGGCCCGACTCGAACGGGCGACCCCCTCGGTGTAAACGAGGTGCTCTGGCCAACTGAGCTACGCGCCCCCTGTGCGGCCGCCGGGCTCACGCGCGGGGGCCTGGGGATCACAAAGGCTAGCGTGTCGCGGCCGCGCTCATGCGAAGCTCTTGGGCATGCGAAACATGCGCTACCCGCTCGGGATCGCCCTCGCGGGGGTCCTGCTCCTCGGAGCCTCCCAGGTGCTCCTGCCGGGCCTCGCGGCGGGAAGGATGCGGGCGGAGCTCGAACGCTACGGGACCGTCGAGAGCGTGAGCGTCGGGGCGTTCCCGGCGATCGAGCTGCTGTGGGGAGACGCCGAGAGCGTCCGGGTGCGGGCGGGGAGCCTGCGGATGAGCGCCGCGCAGGTGGGCGATCTGCTCTGGAAGGCCCGCGGGGTGGGGCGGATCGACATGGACGTGCGGGGTCTGCGCGTGGGGTCGGTGTGGCTGAGCGACGTCCGCGTGAGCAAGCGCGGCGCGGCGCTGCGGGGGTGGGCGCGGATGAGCGTGGCGGATGTCCGCGCGACGTTGCCCGCGGGGGCGCGGGCGCAGCTCGATCTTCCCCGCGCGGCCGGCAGGACGACCGCCGCGGCGGGGCCGGGCGAGCCGCTCGGCGTGGAGCTCAGCGGGGGCCTCTTCGGTCCGCCGCCGGGCGTGCGGGCGGTCGTCGGCTTTCGCGATGGGACGGTCGCGGTCGAGCCGGTCGGCGGAGCCGGGGCCGGCGGTGTGAGAGTGGGGCTGTTCGCGGCCCGGCACGTACGGGCGGAGGGAATGACCGTTAGGGCGCTCCCCCCGGGGGGCTACGCGCTGGGCCTCACCGGATCGCTGCGCTGAGCGGGACCCGGGCGCGCTCGCGGACGACCATCGGGAGGCCGCCCTTGGGGCCAATGGTGGGCATCTGGCGGATCTTGAGCTCGTGGTCGGCGGGGAGGTCGAGGGCGAAGCGGCCGAGGATGAGCGTGGCGATGACGCGGATCTCGAGCTGCCCGAATCGCATCCCGATGCACGTGCGGGAGCCCCCGCCGAAGGGGACGTAGGCGCCCTTGGGGAGCGCGGCCTTGGCCTCGGGGGCGAAGCGCTCGGGGATGAAGCGCTCTGGTTCGGGGAAGACGTCGGGGAGGTGGTGGGAGGCCCAGGAGCAGTAGTTGACGTAGGTGTCTCCGGGGACCATGTGGCCTTCGAACTCGAAGGGCTCGAGCGAGCGGCGCGGCCCGATCCAGGCGGGGGGGTACTTGCGGAGGGTCTCGTCGAGGACCATCTCGAGCTCGACGAGGTCGCCGCCCATGAGCCGCATGGGGTCGAGGGCGCCGGCGCGGTCCCCGTCGGGGAGCTTCTGCTCCTGCTCGGCGAGGAGCCGCGGGACGACCTCGGGGTTGCGGGCGAGCTCGTAGAACATGAAGGTCACGGTCGAGGTCGTGGTGTCGTGGCCGGCGAAGAGGAGCGTCATCACCTCGTCGCGGATCTGGCGCTTGCTGAAGGTGTTCCCCTCCTCGTCCTGGGCCTCGATGAGGATGCTCAGGATGTCCTCGCCGTGCTCCCCCGAGGCGCGGCGGCGGGTGATCTCGGAGTAGATCAGCCGGTCGAGCTCCCCCGCGGCGTGCTGGAGGCGGTTCCAGGGGGTCCGGGGTCCACGGAGGAGGCGGACGGGGTAGTCGGTGGAGTAGAAGTGGAGGGCGTCCTCAAAGAGGGTCGCCGCGTCGAAGCGGCGCGCGAGCTCACCGTCGGGGTC
>DASZFE010000121.1:0-2761 GCA_035940155.1 Solirubrobacteraceae bacterium
GCACCCCCCTCACCTCCCTGCGCCTTCTCACCCAGGCCCTCGAAGACGGGATCCTCGACCCCGCCGACGCCGAGCGCCACGTCAAGACCATGGGCGCCAACGTCCGCGCCCTCGGCCTCCTCGTCGACGACCTCTTCGAGCTCTCCCGCCTCGACGCCGGGGACCACGCTTGGAGCACCGAGGCCGTCCCCCTCGCCGAGCTCATCCACGAGACCCTCCTCGCCATGCGCGCCGAGGCCGACGCCCGCGGGGTCGAGCTCGACGCCGACCTCGACCGCGACCTCGCCCCCGCGCGCGCCAACCCCGAGAAGCTCCAGCGCGTCCTCGCCAACCTCCTGCAGAACGCCATCCGCCACACCCCCGCCGACGGGAGCGTCCTCGTGCTCGCCGAGCAGGTCGAGGACCGCATCGAGATCGAGGTCGCAGACACCGGCGAGGGGATCGCCCCCGAGGAGCGCCCCCGCATCTTCGAGCCCTTCTTCCGCGGCGGCCCCGGGGCCGCCCGCGGCGAGGCCGGCACCGGCCTCGGCCTCGCCATCTCCCGCGCCATCGTCGAGGCCCACGGCGGGCGCATCTGGCTCGCCGACGGCGGCGGCGGGACCCGCATACGCTTCACCCTCCCCCTCGCCGCCCGTACCCGACAGGGTGAAACCCACATGAGCACCCCATGAGCGCATCCACCGACCTGACCCCGAGCGAAAGCCCGGAGCCCGCCGCCGGGACGTGGTCGCCCGCAGAGGCGCCCCCGGCCCCGCAGCTCGCCGCGCGGCTGCTCGAGCTCGGCGAGGAGCTCCGTGGGGAGGGCCTTGCGATCGGGACCTCCGAGCTGCTCGACGCCTTCCGGGTCCTTCAGGAGATCGACTGGCGCTCCCGGGAAGACTTCCGTGAGGCCCTCGCCGCCACCCTCGCCAAGAGCCAGGAGGACCGGCGCGTTTTCGAGCTCGTCTTCGAGCGCTTCTTCTTCCGCGCCCCCGAGCTCGCCGCCGTGGAGGAGGGCATCCACGAGCGGGAGTCCCGCGCGCCCGGCGGGCTCTCCCTGGAGGAGCTCTCCGCCGACGACCTCGAGGAGCTCCGCCGCCAGATCGCCGCCGCGCTGCGGGAGGGCTCGGAGGGCGCCATGCGCGACCTCGCCCGCCTGGCCATCCAGGCCTTTGGGCGCGAGGAACGGGGCTCCGGGGTCATCGGCGTCGACGTCCAGCGCATCCGCCGCGCCCTGGGCCTGCGCTCCGAGCCCCAGCCCGAGCTCCCCCTCGAGGACCCCCGCCGCGAGGGCATCCCGCGCGAGGCCCTGCGCCGCTTCGAGGCCCTCCTGCGCCGCGAGCTCGAACGCGCCCAGGTCGGACGCACCGGAACCCTCCCCCCCGCGCGTCCCCTCGGCGAGCTCGACCGCGCCCTCCCCTCCGGGCCCCTCCAGGACCTCGCCGCCGTCCACCGCGTCGTCGCCCAGCTGCGCCGGCGCCTGGCCACCCAGGGCCGGCAGAGCCGCGGGCACCGCCGCCACGCCCACGTCGACGTCCGCCGCACCATGCGCGCCTCCCTGCAGACCGGCGGCGTCCCCGTCGTCCTGAAGTACCGCCCCCGCCGCCCGCGCCGCCCGGAGATCTACGTCCTCTGCGACGTCTCCACGAGCGTCACCTCCGCCTCCGTCTTCTTCCTCTCCGTCCTGCACGCCCTCCACGACTCCTTCCGCAAGATGCGCTCCTTCGTCTTCATCGAGCGCATCTCCGAGGTCACCGAGATCTTCGAACGCGAGCGCAACTTCCGCGCCGTCAGCGAACGGATCGCCGCCGACGCCGGCGTCGCGGACATCTCCGGCTACACCGACTACGGGCGCGTCTGGACCGAGCTCCTCGACCAGATCGCCGACGACCTCAACCCCCGCGCCACCCTCATCGTCCTCGGCGACGCCCGCACCAACGGCCGCGACCCCCGCGCCGACGTCTTCGCCCAGCTCGCCGCCCGCGCCGGGCGGACCTTCTGGCTGAACCCCGAGCCCCGCCTCTACTGGAACTACGGCGACTCCGTCATCGCCTCCTACGAGCGCCACTGCACCGCGTTTGAGTGCTGGACCACCGGCCAGCTCGAGGACTTCGTCCGCGCCCTCACCCGCCCCGACCTCGTCGCGGGCGCGGGGCGGTAGGATTGCTCATCTGAGGAAACACACAGGGGAGCTGGCGGGAAGGCCGGCTGAGATGGCGCCCGGGACCGTGGTCCCCCGGCGCCGACCCTTCGAACCTGTGGGGTAATGCCCGCGAAGGGAGCGAAGTGCGCACAGGACTCCAGTCCGACCCAAGAGCAGCGATGAGCGAACCGGCCGCGGCGAGCGTCGGAGACATCGACACTCGCGGCGTCCGCGAGTTCGCCTCCGGCGTCAGCCTCCAGGAGGTCAGCCGCGCTTACCGCGACCGCCGCGGCGAGCGTGTCCTCGCGCTCGATGGGATCTCAATGCACGCCGCCCCCGGGGAGCTCCTGGCCGTCGTCGGGCCGAGCGGCTGCGGCAAGACGACCCTGCTCGAGCTCATCTGCGGCTTGCAGCGGCCCGACGCGGGCGTCGTTCGGTGCGCGCCCGCGGTCCTGATGCCCCAGCGCGACCTGCTCCTCCCGTGGCTCAGCGCCGTCGAGAACGCCGCGCTCGCGCCCCGCATCGCCGGGGTTCCCCGCGCCCAGGCGCGCGCGCAGGCGTCCGCGCTCTTCGCCGAGCTCGGCCTGGAGGGCTTCCAGGCCGCGCACCCCTCCGAGCTCTCCGGCGGGATGCGCCAGC
>DASZFE010000122.1:0-2948 GCA_035940155.1 Solirubrobacteraceae bacterium
TGCTGCTCCGCGACAGCGTCGTCGTGAAGGGGCCCCTCGGCAGCAGGACGGTGCAGCTCGTCGGGGTGACCGAGGGCGTCGTGGGCCTGGGGGGCTCGGCGACGAAAGACCTCGGAGCGGTCTCGCTCCTGCTCACCGAAGGGGTCGGCGTCCCCTCTGCAGTCGCCGAAGCGATTGGCGTGCAGACCGGCCAGTCGATAACGGTGCTCGCGGGCGCCACGGTCCACACCACGGAGGTTCGCCCGGTCCTCGACGCGGCCGCGATAGGGGCACTCTCATCCAGCGGGATCGTGGTGACGATCCTGCGCCACGCGCAGGCGATCGCCGGGAAGCCCGGCCGTGTGAGCGAGGTCCTGATCAGACCTCGCGCGGGTCGAGAAGGGGAAGTCGCGCGCGAGCTGCGGAGCCTCGCGGGAGACCGCCTGGACGTGCATTCGGCGAACGCGGAACTGAAGCTCGTGGAAGAAACCGCCAAGCCGACCAGCCAGTCCTCGACGCTGTTCGCGGCGATCGGCCTGATGGTCGGGTTCATGCTCGCGCTGAACGCGATGCTCCTGACGCTCCCGGAGCGCCGGCGGCTCTTCGCGGAGCTGCGCTCGCAGGGGTACGACTCACGGCAGGCGATGCTCGTGTTCGTCTTCCAGGCGCTCGTCCTCGGCGTGCTCGCGTCGCTCGCGGGCGTCGGGATCGGCTCCGTGCTCGCCAGGACGCTCCTGCGCGAAACGCCGCTCTATCTCTCCGTCGCGTTCGCCGTGAGCGGCCAGCAGGAAATCCCGCTCAACACGGTCCTGCTGGCCTTCGGGGCGGGCGTCGTCGCGGCGCTGCTCGCGGCGCTCCTGCCGATCTTCGATCTCGTCTCCAAGGAGCCCATCGATGCGGTCATGCACCGGCCCGGGGAGCCGGGTCAGGCGATCGGGACGGGCACGATGCGCGTGCTGGCGATCCTCGGGATCGCGCTCGCGCTCGGGACGGTGATCGCGGTGATCGCGCTGCCGAGCCTCACGGTCATCGGCGGGGTCGTCCTGGCGCTGGTCGCACTGTGCCTCGTTCCGGTGATCGCGCAGGGCGTGACGGCACTGCTGAGATATGTGAGTCGCAAGTACCACGGGGGAATGCTCGCGGTGACGGTGATCGAAATGGAGGCGGCGACGACCCGGGTGGTGGTGCTCGCGGCGGTCGCGGCGCTCGCGGTCTACGGGAGCACCTCGGTGGGGGGCGCGAGGAGGGATCTCCTGCGCGGGCTCGACCGGGCGACGGTCGAGTTCTTCGGGACGGCGGACGTCTGGGTCTCCTCGCCGACGAACGATCTCGGGACGACGAGCTTCAAGGGCGCGGGGCTCGCGGCGAAGATCTCGAAACTCCCGGTCGTTCGCTCGGTTCGGACCTACCAGGCGGGCCTGCTCGATCTCGGGCGCCACCGTGTCTGGCTGCGCGCGCGGCCGCCGGGGGATCCGGCGATGTTGCAGGCGAGCCAGATCGTCTCCGGCGACCTGGCCGAGGGGACCGCACGGATGCGCCGGGGGGGAGGGTGGGTCGCGATCTCCCACAACCTCGCCGCCGAACGGGGCCTGCGGGTGGGGAGCGCGTTCTCGCTGCCGACGCCGAGCGGCTATCACGTCTTCCGCGTCGCGGCGATCACAACGAACGTCGGATGGCCCCCGGGGGCGATCACGCTGAACGCGAACGACTACCGGCGCTGGTGGCAGACGACGAACCCCGCGGCCCTGGAGATCGACCTGCGGCCGGGGGTCTCCCCGGCGGAGGGGAGGAGCGCGGTGCAGGATCTCCTCGGGGTCTCCTCGGGGCTGCTCGTGCAGACCGCACAGGAACGGATCGCGCAGTTCGAGAGCAACGCGAGTGCGGGGCTGCACACTCTGGAAGAGATCTCGCTCCTGCTGCTCGTGACCTCCGCGCTCGCCTTCGCCGCGGCGCTCTCGACGGCGATCTATCAGCGCCGGACACGCCTGGCGGCGCTGAAGGCACAGGGCTTCGACCGTCCTCAGCTGTGGCGGAGCCTCCTGCTCGAGAGCGTGGTCGTGCTGGGCATCGGATGCCTCGACGGCGTGATCCTCGGCATCTACGGGCACGCGCTCGCGGATCGGTACCTGCTGCTCGACACGGGCTTCCCAGCGCCGTTCGAGGTGGGCGTGAACGGGATCTTCATCTCGCTCGCGCTCATCGGTGTGATGTCGCTCGTGATCGTCGCCCTGCCCGGCTACGCGGCGGCGGGGGTCCCCACGAGGGCGAGCTTCCAGGAGTAGGGACGCTTGGTGCGCATGCGACAGGAGTTTTCAAGCGATGTCTATCACGGGGAATCGACGTATCAGTCTCAGCATGGCGTTCATCGCCGCCGCGCGCCGTTACTGGGGTGAAGTGTTCCCATCTGCGCGCAGCGAGATGTCCCAGATGCGGTCTCGTGCGAGTGAGATCCCAGATCCCCTGCTGCGCGGCCTGGCGCTCCTGACGCGAGACGCGAAGTGGGACAACCTCGAGGGCGCGGCGGCCTTCGCGGCGTTCGTCCCCCGTGAGCATCTCGGCACGGTCGCACGGTTGCTCGTGGGCCTGCAGGGGATCTACGACTACGCGGACACCCTGATCGAGCAGGTCGGCGGGAGCCGACCGGAGAGCGCCCGGCGGTTGCACGCGGCGATGCTCGCGGCACTCGATCCCGACGCCCGTCATCTTGACTACTACGAACATCAAGAGTGTTCAGAGGACGGGGGCTATCTGACAAGTCTCGTGGATGGCTGCCGCGCGGCGGTGGCTCGGCTGCCCTCCTATCAGCTCCTCGCGCGGGCCGTGCTCGAACAGGGGCGGCGGATCGTGGACTATCAGAGCTATATCAACCTCGACCCCGACCAGGGCTACCCGAAGTTCGTGCGCTGGGCGGGGGCGGAGACTCCTCCGGGAGCGGACCTGCGCTGGTGGGAGACCGGGGCCGCGTGCGG
>DASZFE010000123.1:0-3783 GCA_035940155.1 Solirubrobacteraceae bacterium
ACGTGAGATCCGCTCCCTCACTCCCGCTCCCGTGTCCGCTCCGGCGGGGTGCGGCGGACGTCCGCGAGCTCCTCCAGCGCCACCTCCGAGACCGTCGAGAGCACCGCTTCCAGGGCCACCCCCGAGAGCGTCTCGTGTTCCAAGAGCGACGTCGCGATCTCCTCCACCGTCCGCCAGTTCCGATCCAGCACCACCTGCGCCCGCGCCTCCGCGTCGCCCACGAAGCGCTCCACCTCCGTGTCGATCAGGTTCAACGTCGCCGGCCCCACCGAGCCCAGGTCCTGCAGGGACGCCCCCAGGAACACCTCGTCGTTCTTCTCCCCGATCGTCACCAGCCCCAGCGCGTCCGACATCCCGAACGACGTCACCATGCTCCGCGCCAGCGCCGTCGCCGCATGCAGGTCGTCGTTCACCCCCGTCGAGAGGTTCCCGAAGGCCATCCGTTCCCCCGCGATCCCCGCCACCGTCGCGATCAGCTGGCGCTGCAGGTCCGGCTCGGACATGATCATCTGATCCCGGTCCGCCAGCATGTGCGCCGCCGTCCCCAGTTGCCGGCCCCGCGCCACGATCGACAGCTTCCGCGTCGCCGTCGCCTGCCCCAGCGCGTCCGTCACCACCGCGTGGGAGGACTCGTGGATCGCGATCCGCCACCGCTCCGCCTCCGAGAGGATGTGGTGCTTCGCCGGGCCCGCGATCACCCGTTCGATCGCCTCCTCGAGCAGGTCCTGATCGATCTGCGAGCGGCCCTCCCGCACGCTCAGCAGCGCCGCCTCGTTGATCACGTTCGCCAGCTCCGCCCCGCTGAAGCCCGGCGTCTGACGCGCCAGCTCCTCCAGCGACGCGTCCGGCCCCAGCGGCCGCTTCTCCCCATAGAGCCGCAGGATCTCCAGGCGCCCGTGCACGTCCGGCGTGTCGATCACCACCTGCCGGTCGAAGCGGCCCGGGCGCAGCAGCGCCGGGTCGAGGATGTCCGGCCGGTTCGTCGCCCCCATCACCACCAGGCCCCCATCCCCCCCGAAGCCGTCCATCTCCACCAGGATCTGGTTCAGCGTCTGCTCGCGCTCGTCGTTGCCCTGGCCGATCCCCGCCCCGCGCTTGCGCCCTGCGGCGTCGAGCTCGTCGATGAAGATGATCGCCGGCGCCGCCTTCCGCGCCTTGCGGAACAGGTCCCGCACCCGCGCCGCCCCCACGCCCACCAGCGACTCCACGAACTCCGAGCCCGACAGCGAGAAGAACGCCGCGTCCGCCTCCCCCGCCACCGCCTTCGCCAGCAGCGTCTTCCCCGTCCCCGGGGGTCCCACCAGCAGCACCCCCTTCGGCGCCGCCGCCCCCACCCGCAGGTACTTCCCCGGGTCCGCCAGGTAGTCCCGGATCTCCCGGAGCTCCGCCACCGCTTCCCCCGCCCCCGCCACGTCCGCGAACGTGATCCGGTCGAGCGTCCCCCTCCCCTTGCGCCTCCCCTTCCCCGCGAACTGCGAGAACGCCGCGATCCCCCCCGCCGCCCCGCCCGTCCCCAGGCGCGTGAACAGCGCGAACAGGCACACCAGCAGCAGGATCGGGATCAGGAACTGGATCACGATCGCCTTCGTCCCCTTCCCCGACTGCTGGTCGATCGCCACCGTCGCCCCGCCCAGGCGCAGTTCCTGCAGCAGCTGCTGCGTCTGCGCCCCCGACACCGGGTACGCCGCCCACACCTCTTCCGGCGTCGGCGGCAGCGCCGCCGGGGCCACGCCCGTCGCGGAGCCCGTGGGGGTCGCGGGGGTCGTGCCCGTGGTCGTGGTGAGCGCGGAGCCCACGATCGTCGAGAGCGTCCCCGGGACGACCACGCCCGGCTTCGGGGTGACCTCCACCCGGTTGTCGTGGTCGAGGATCGTCGCGAGCGCGATCTCCTTGTGCCGGGCGAGCGACTGCACGACGCTGATCGGGATCTCCCGGCCCGCGCTGCTCGGGCCGATCGAGCCCAGGAGCGTCGCGAAGGTGATCGCCAGGCCGATCGAGGCGAGCAGGAGGAAGACCGTGAGCGGGTCGCGCAGGACGATCCGCCGCAGCCCCCCCGCGAAGTCGCCCAGCGCCACGAGCACCGGGTTGCGGCGCTGGGCCAGGCCCGAGCGCACCGTCGCCTGCGCCGCGGGGCGCGCGGCGTGGCGCCCGTTGGCCGGCGCGTCCACCGAGGGCGTCGATCCAGAGCTGGACGGGCCCGAGGAGCTCGGGCCGGGGTTCTGCGGCGAGGAATCCGTCATGCGGTTCGCGCAGGTTCACAGCCCGCAGAGGCAATTTCAACGCTGTTCACAGAAACGACACAACATGAGCGACCAAAAATTCACCAAATCTTCTCCAGTTCGCCACGGCCTGTTCACTTGTCGGGCGCTCCCCTGGTCGCACACTGCACGCACTCAACGCAAAAGGAAAAGGAGAATCCAACGTGCGCGCACATCGCACCCTGATCGTCATGACCCTGCTCGCGCTGGCCCTGCCCGCGCCCGTCGCGCTCGCCGCGAGGCGACTCATCATCGGCGGCTCGACCTCCGTGCTCCCCCTCGCACAGAAGCTGGCCACGGCCTACCACCACGCCTTCCCCCGCATCCCCGCCCCGAAGGTCCTCGGCGGACAGTCCGACGTCGGCATCAGCGGCGCCGCGGCCGGGCGCTTCGACATCGGGGACTCCTCACGCGACCCGATCAAAGGCGTCGACCCGAGGGGGCTCTCCTTCACGAAGATCGCCCGCGACGGCATCTGCGTCATCACGAACTCGAGCAACCCGATCGGAAACCTCTCCCAGCAGACCGTCCAGGCGATCTTCCGGGGGGGCGTGCACAACTGGAACGAAGTCCCCGGCGCGAGGATCTCGGGCACGATCGACCTCTTCGACCGTGACGGCGCCTCAGGCACCCAGGACGCCTTCCAGAACATCTTCCTCGGCCCCACCCTGAAGGTCTCCCCGATCGCCACCGCCGAGACCTCCAACGGCCTGGAGCAGAACGCCGTGCAGAACGACACCCACGGGATCGGCTTCGTCTCCTTCGCCTACACCGCCGGGGTCAACGCCGTCGGCTATCAGGGCGTCGCCTGCAACCTGCGCAACGCCAAGTCCGGGCAGTACCAGGGCGTGCGCAACTTCTGGATGGTCACCAAGGGCGCCCCGAAGGGCGAAGCGGCGAAGTTCATCGACTGGGTCATCAAGAAAGGCAACCGGATCGTCCGCGCGATCGTCGGCTCCTCCTGGATCCCGGTCTACTAGGCCCCGGCGAGCGGCGCCGGACCACAGAGGCATCCGTGGCCAAGGCCAGCCGCGCGAGGAAGAGCGACCGACGCGCCGAGCTCCTGCTCGGCGCGTCCGCCGTCGCGGTCCTCGCCCTGATCGGCTTCATGCTCTTCACGGTCTTCCTGAAGGCGTGGCCCTCCTTCTCACACAACGGCCTCGCCTGGTTCGGGACCGGCGAAGACGTCGACACACAGCTCCGTGCGATGCAGACCTCGACGCCGCTCCCGGGGCACTCGATCTACTACTTCAGCGCCTGGCCGCTGATCTGGGGGACGATCCTCACGACCGTCCCCGCGATGCTCGCCGCGCTCGTGATCTCGACCCTCGCGGCGGTCTTCGTCGTCGAGTTCGCCCCCGCGGCGATGCGGCGGATCTTCGAACCAGTGATCCGGCTCCTCGCGGCGGTGCCCTCGGTGATCTACGGCCTGATCGGCATCCTCGCGCTCGCGCCCCTGATCAACGAACACCTCATCAGCGACGCCCGCAAAGAATCCGTCCAGGGGGTCGTCCAGCTCGACGGC
>DASZFE010000124.1:0-2089 GCA_035940155.1 Solirubrobacteraceae bacterium
GGCCTTCGCGTCGCCCGTTCGAATCGCCGCGAGGGTGGAGTCCACGGCGCGGCGCCGGGGAAGAGGCGCGCCCTCGCGAGCGACGCGCAGCTTGGCGATGACGCGATCGAACGCGCGTCGCGCCAGGCGTACCTCCAGGAGGGCCTCGACCAGCTCGTCGCGGGTGCGGACGCTGGCCCGCCCCGCGCGCGCGACGGCCGCGGCGCGTTCGAGCGCCTCACCGATCGTTCGTCCCGCGCTGTCCTCGTCGTCGCCCGTCTCGTCGTCGACGGTCGCGCGAGTGACGTCGCGCAGGCGAACCTTCTTGTCGCGGAGCGCCTTGCCCAGGGCCCCGAGCTCGCGAGCGCCGACCGCGGAGGCGACGATCGCTCGGAGCGCGTGGCGCTCGCCCTCCTCGATCCGCTTCGCGAGCTCCACTTCACCCTCGCGGGTAAGGAGCGGTACGCGGGCGAGCTGCTCGAAGTAAGTGGTGACCGCATCGGACGACGAGTCGCCGGGGGCGGAGGGGCGGACGGATTGCAGGGGAAGGGGAGTTGTCACTATTGGTTGATGGGGGGAGTACGGGGTAACGTGGCTGTTCGGTCTATCCGGAACGCGCCGCTGGACTCGAATGTTTCTTTCCACGGGCCTCGGACTTGGGCGACCTCGGCCGTGACAGAATTCGACGAGATTGTGCGCGTCAGCCGGGGGCGTTCGCAGTCGTTTCGGTCCGCCTGAGCATCTTTCGGTGGAGGAGGCGTTTCTTCAGAGGGCCCAGGTGATCGATCATCAGTACCCCCTGCAAGTGGTCGTATTCATGCTGGATTGCAATGGCGAGCAGGCCTTCGGCCTCGAGCTCGAACCACCGCCCCTCCGTGCTTTGCGCCCTAACACGCACCTTGTCCGCCCGTTCTACTTCTTCGCGCGCGCTCGGAAAGCTCAGGCACCCCTCTTCCGTAGAGACGCGGCCCTCGGTCGAGAGAATCTCCGGGTTGATGAAGACCCGCAGGTCACTCGGCTCGCCGTCGGCGGCGCAGTCGACGACGAAGACCTGCCAGGGGGCTCCAACCTGCGTGGCCGCCAGACCGACGCCCGGCGCCGCATACATCGTCTCGGCCATGTCGTCGATCAGCTGCCGGAGCTCCGCCGAAATGGTCTCGACCTTCTTGCCCGGCTCGCGAAGCCGGGCGTCGGGATAATGCAGGATGGTGCGGACAGCCATGGGAGAGACGCCTTAATCTAATCCTCTGGCGAGCCCGCTGCCACTATCTTGCACGGCCGTCAAGCTGCGCGAGGAGCTGTCTCGCTCGAAGGGAGCGACTGTCTTGGTCGAGGGGAGCGATTGTCTTGGTCGAGGGGAGCCGGCGCTCCCCTCGAGCTCGGGACTTGTCTCGTTCGAGGGGAGCCGGCGCTCCCCTCGAGCTCCACAACTGGGAACGCTCGAGGCCCACAACCGGGACGAGGGCCCCCAGCCGGGAGGAGGCGCGCTGCAGCCTCAACGGGGGTACCGGAGGGAGCCCCAGACGTGCGCGTCTACCCCACATACCTCCCACTGCGGGTCCACGATGCAGGGGGCCTCGGCGGGTGTGGCCGGGCCCGCCCAGTCCACTGCCCCCGGGCGACCGCGCGGTCCGAGCAAGATGGGGGCGATGAAGGCGTGCAGCTCGTCGACGACGGTGCCCGCCAGGACGCTGCCAGCGAGCTCGGCACCGCCCTCGATCATCACGGCCACGATTCCCCGCGTCGCCAGCACCCGAAGAGCGGCGATCGGATCGATCCGGCCCTCGGCGGACGGGGGCGCTCGCAGCACTTCGACTCCTCGCTCGACGAGCTGGTCCTCTGCGGAGGACGGCGCGTCGCTGGTGCAGACGACCCAGGTCGGGACCTCGCGGGCGGACTGGACGAGGCGACCCGCGATTGGCAGGCGCAGCTTCGTGTCGAAGATGACCCTGAGCGGGCTCTGACCAGGCGCGTCACGGACGGTAAGGCGCGGATCGTCGGCGAGAGCCGTCCCGATGCCGATGACGACCGCGTCGTGCTGGGCTCGCAGGAGGTGAACCCGTGCGCGCGCCTCCGGGCCGGTGACCCACTTCGACGCGCCGGTCCGGGA
>DASZFE010000125.1:0-4377 GCA_035940155.1 Solirubrobacteraceae bacterium
GACGCGATCGTCGAGGACCTGCCCTCGCCCGTGAAGCACGGCGCGCTGAGGGTCGGGGAGGTCGAGCTTGAGCCCCGGGAGGAGCGGGAGCTGTTCGCGTACGTCTTCAAGACCCGCGCCGACCCCTTCGCGGGGCGGATCAACATGTTCCGCGTCTACCAGGGCGTCATGCGCCACGACACCCAGGTGCTGAACACGCGCGCGCACGCCAAGGAGCGGATCGGCCAGCTCCTGGTCTTCGCCGCCAAGGAGGTCGTCCACGTGAGCGAGTTCGGCCCGGGGGACATCGGGGCGGTGGCGAAGCTGAAGGAGACCCACTCCGGCGACTGGCTCGCCGCGAGGGACGAGCCGATCGACATGCCCCGCCTGAAGCTCCCCGCGCCCGTGATGGCCTTCGCGGTGGAGCCCAAGAGCCGCGGGGACGAGGACAAGGTCCTGAGCTCCCTGCGCCGCCTGCAGGAGGAGGACCCGGTGATCGACCTGCACCGCGACCCGCAGACGGGCGAGCAGATCGTCGCGGGCCTCTCCCAGGTCCACGTCGAGGTCATCGTCGACCGCCTCCGGGATCGCTTCGGGGTCGAGGTCGTCCTGAAGCCCCCGCGGGTCCCCTACCAGGAGACGATCCGTCGCCCCGCGACGGCGCACGGGCGCTACAAGAAGCAGACGGGCGGGCGTGGGCAGTTCGGGGACTGCCACATCGAGATCGAGCCCCTCGATCCCGGCGCGGGCTTCGAGTTCGTCGACGCGATCAAGGGCGGGGTGATCCCCAACCAGTTCATCCCCGCGGTCCGCAAGGGCGTGGAAGAGGCGATGGCCACGGGGGTCGCGGCGGGCTACCCCGTGAAGGACGTTCGCGTGCGGCTCTTCGACGGCTCCTACCACTCCGTGGACTCCTCCGAGGTCGCCTTCAAGCTCGCGGGCGCCCACGCGATGCGCGAGGCCCTGCAGGCGGCCGACCCGGCGCTGCTGGAGCCGATCATGCTCGTGACGGTCTCGGTCCCCGAGCAGCACGTCGGGGACGTCATCGGCGACCTCAACGGCCGTCGCGGCCGCCCCCAGGGCATGGAGCCCAAGGGCGTGATGACCGAGATCAAGGCCGAGGTCCCGATGTCCGAGGTCCTCAACTACGCCCCCGACCTGCGCTCGATCACGGGCGGCCAGGGGGACTACACCCTGGAGCTCCTGCGCTACGAGGAGATCCCCGCGCACCTCGCCCAGAAGGTCGCCGAGCAGGCCGCCGCGGCCGAGGCGTAGGGCCGAGGCGGGCCTCGACCGGCACGCGCGCGGGCGGGCGGGCGGCTACTCTGGGGCGCCGATGGCGACGCGGACGATCGTGACCTTCCACCCGGACGTCGCCTGCGACGTCTGCGGCAGGCGCCTGCTGCGGGGGGAGCAACCGGACGTCTACATCGGCGGCGGGCAGCGCCGGATGGTCTGCGAGCTCTGTGCCCAGCGCGCCGCCCACGAGGGCTGGCGGCGCGAGTCCGCCGAGCGCCCCCTGAGCCTCCGTCCCGCGCGCCCGCGCGGGCCGCGCTCGCTGTTGGGGCGGTTGCGGCTCCTGCGCGAGGAGGAGCCCCGCGCACGGAGTGCGGGGGCCGCGGAGGATCGGCTGGAGGGCCCCGCGCGCACGATCGGTGGAGCGTTCTTCGAGGAGGCCCCCGCGAGCCCCACCGCGGAGCCCTGGGAGAGGATCGAGGACGAAGAGCCCCTGATGGGGGAGCCTCTGACGGTGGAGGCCCCGGAGGGCGCGGGTGAGGCTTGGGAGTCCGCTGCGGGGAGCGAGCCTGCGATGGCGGTGCGCACGGGCGAGCTCTCGCTCGAGCTTGCGCTGGAGACGTTCAACGCGAGCGAGCACCCGCGTCGGGTCGCGGGGGTCGCGCGCTCGCTCGGGGCGCCCTCGGTGCGGGTCTTCGCCGAGGAGGACCGCACGGACGTGGTGACGATCCTCGTGGTCTGGGAGCTCTGCTGGTACCGCTACGAGGTGGACCTCGACGCGGAGGTCCCGGCGGCGCGGCTCGTCGCTCAGGGGATGGAGCCCCAGGAGCTCGGGGCGCGCGCACGGACAAGGGCGAACGCGCTCGCGGGCGAGCGTGGCGAGCTGTCGCTCGTGGACCAATAGACGATGGTTCTCGCGCGCCCCCGGGAGTAGGATGCTCCGATGATCTACTGCGTTGTTCCCCGCGAGATGGCCGACGAGCTCTTTCCGAAGCTCGTGGAGCACTACGAGGGCGATGAGAACGTGACGGTGATCGTGGATCGCCGCCACGCCGATCGCCGCGGCCGCTCGACCGGGGGGGCCTCGGCCGAGGACCTGAAGCGGCGCGTGGTGCGCGACCGTCGCCGGGCGCGCGTCCCCGGGGAGCTTCCCCGCCTGGCGACCTCCTGAGCGCGTTCGCGCGTTCCGTCCCAAGGGGCGCGGATACTTCCGCGCGATGAGGGTGATCGTCCATGTCGACGGGGGCGCCCGCGGGAACCCGGGTCCCGCGGCGGCGGCGTGCACGGTGGCGACGCCGGAGGGGGAGCTCCTGGAGGAGTCCGCGGAGCTCCTCGGAGTGGCGACGAACAACGTGGCGGAGTACCGGGCGCTGCTGCTCGGCCTGGCGCGGGCGCGGGCGCTGGGGGCGAGCGAAGTCGAGGTCGTCAACGACGCGGAGCTGATCGCCAAGCAGGTCCGGGGGATCTACAAGGTCAGGCACGCGGCGATGCGCCCGCTGCACCGGGCGGCGATGGAGGCGCTGGGGGAGTTCGAGCGCTGGTCGATCCGGACGGTGCCCCGCGCTCAGAACGCGGCGGCGGACGCGCTTGTGAACGCCGCCCTCGACCGAGCGAAGCAGTAGCCCCGCGCACCAGGCTCCCCGACCGCGCTCACCCCGCTGCCGCGACTCGCCCTACCTGAGCGTCCGCGCGGACTGGGCGAGGGCGAGCATCTGGGCGTTTGAGAGGTCCTCGAGGAGGGTGTTGTTGACCCAGTAGAGCGTTTGGCCCGCGCGCCAGGCGACGAGGTGGATGTGGCCGCCGTCGGAGAGGATGAGGTAGGTGCGGGAGCCGATCCGGCGTTCGAGGTCGACGTGTTCGATGATGGGGGGGTTGGACCAGTCGGTGCCCTCGAGGTCGTAGTAGCCGCCGAGGCCGTTCTGTCTCCAGACGACGATGTAGGCGTGGTGACGGTGGTGCTGGGGGTCTTCGAGGGTGTAGGCGCGCGCGGTCTGCTGTGTGGCGGGGCCGGTCTGACGGGGGGGGTAGAGGAAGGGGAAGGGGACCTTGACGGCGGCGAGGGCGGCCTGGCTGCGGTCTTCGGGGGAGATCGGGTAGAGGCCGATCGCCGCGGCGGCGCCGGCGGTCGAGGCGTGGTGCCCGTGGCGCGCGCGTGGCGTGCGGGTGTCCAGAGAGGATGGTTTGACGCTCTGGCGGCCGTGGAGGAAGTCCGCGAGGGACTGCTTGGCGAGTTCGGGGGTGGTGGTGACGTAGGAGCCGCCGCCGAGCTGGAAGTTGACGCTGGTGGTCCTGAACTTGACCTGGCGCAGGGGCTTTGACTGGGAGAAGGCGACGAGCTTGGCGAGTTCGATGAGTTCTTCGGGGGAGTCTTTGAGGGTGGAGGTGATGGCGTGCCCGACGGCCCTGGCGACGGTGTGGATCTGGCCGAGGGCGTTTTCGGGGGAGATCTGCTCGCGGAGGTCGCGGAGGAAGTCCTGCTGGCGGGCGACGCGGACGAAGTCGGAGTCGGTGTGGCGGTAGCGGACGTAGGAGAGGGCGTCCTGGTAGCAGAGCTTCTGATAGCCGGGCTGGAGGTTGATTTCGGAGTACTCTTCGCCGCCGGGGCCGTTGACGTGGTAGTAGCGGTGGTCGACGTTGACGTAGACGCAGCCGAGGGTGTCGACGACGTTGATGAAGCCGGAGAAGGTGACGTCGACGATGCCGGCGAGCTTGAGGCCGGGGAGGACGTGCTCGACGGTTTCCGCGGCGAGGTCCGCGGCGCCTTTGGCGCCGCCGTTCTCGAAGCCGATGGTGTAGGCGGCGTTGATCTTTTCCGAGCCGTACGTGCGCCCGTCTTTGGTGACGATCGGGGTGAGTAAGTCGCGGGGGATCGACATGACGGAGGTCTGGCCGCGTTCGGGGTCGAAGCGGACGAGGAGCATGGTGTCGCTGTGGGGCGCGGCGAGGCGTTCGGCGGCGTTCTTGGAGCCGGCGCGCCGGTCGGAGCCGAGCACGAGATAGGTGCGGGGGCCGCCGTTGTAGACGGGCGTGACGACCCCCCGGGCGGTCTGGATGAGGTTCGCGGCGGGGAAGATCTCGTGGGCGATTTCGCTCGCGGTGTTGAGCGCGAAGGTCGCGGTGGCGGCGCCGCTGAGCAGGACGATCAGGACGCTGCCGGTGAGG
>DASZFE010000126.1:0-4571 GCA_035940155.1 Solirubrobacteraceae bacterium
CCGCTCGATCCCCGCGATCCAGGCCGCCACCTGCGAGCACTTCGGCCTCTCCCCAGAGGAGCTCCTCTCCCCCACCCGCGTCGCCCGCGTCGCCTGGCCACGCCAAGTCGCCATGTACCTCTCCCGCGAGCTCACCGGGGAGTCTCTCCCAGCAATCGGGCGCCACTTCGGAGGCCGCGACCACACGACCGTCCTGCACGCCTGGCGGCGCGCCCGCGAGCGCATCGCCGACGACGACGTCTCCCGCCTCGCTGTGGAGAACCTCCGCGAACGCCTTGGCGGCGGGTCCTCATGACCGATGCGTTTGGGAGACTCTCCGGCTACGCTCACAACAGATCCACAGCAATCCACAGCCGCAACTGGGGCACAGGCAACAGACACACAGGTCCACAGGCCCTACTCCAACAACCTTCCCAATGCAGGTGAGTCGTTGAAGCTTTCCATCCCCACCGCCGAACTCCTTGCACAGCTTCAGACCGCTGGTCGCATCGCCTCTGCCCGGAGCGCCGGGCAGGCCATCTCCGGCGTAAAGATCTCCGCCCCGGCGAGCGCCGACGCCGACGCCGAGGCCGGCCATGCGGAGATCCTCGCCACCGACTCCGAGGTCGGCCTCCGTCTTTCTCTTCAGGCCGATATAGAACGCCCCGGCGAGGTCGTCCTTCCCGCCCGCCTCCTCCTCGATGTCGCCCGGGCCCTCCCAGGCGAGCACGTCGGCCTCGAGCTCAGGGCCGCCCAACAGGACGTCGAGCTCAAGTCCGGGGCCGCCACCTTCCATCTGCGCACCCTCCGCGCCGAGGACTTCCCCCCCCTTCCCGGACCCTCCGCCGAGAACCGCGTCGTCCTTCCCGCCGCCGCCTTCTCCGAGACCGTCTCCCGCGTCGCCCGTTCGGCCTCCAAGGACGAGACCCGCCCCGTCCTCACCGGCATCCTCATGTCCGCGAGCGCCCAGGAGCTCCGGATGGTCGCCACCGACTCCTACCGGCTCAGCGTCAAGCGCACCACCCTGGAGTCCCCCCTCCAGGGGAGCTTCGAGGCGAACGTCCCCGCCCGCGCCCTCCAGGAGATCGTCCGCATCGCCCAGCAGGCCTCGAGCGAGGAGGTCGCCGTCTCCGTCGGACAGAACCAGGTCGTCTTCGAGACCGCCGGCGCCGTCCTCTCCTCCCGCCTCATCGAGGGACAGTTCCCCAACTACCGTCAGCTCCTCCCCGAGTCCGTCGAGCACGAGCTCCCCGTCGCCACCGCCGAGATCAGCGACGTCGTCCGCCGCGTGGGCCTCCTCGCCCAGAAGAACACCCCGCTCCGCCTCAGCTTCTCCGAGGGCGAGCTCACGATCTCCGCCCAGACCCCCGACGTCGGCGAGGCCAGCGAGAGTCTCCCCGTCCCTTTCCACGGGGAGCCCTTCGAGATCGGCTTCAACGCCGAGTCCCTCCGCGACGGCCTGGAGAGCCTCGAGCAGCCCGAGCTCATCCTCAAGCTCACCAGCCCCGTCCGTCCCGGGCTGATCGAGTCCCCCGGCGACGGCGATTTTGTCTATCTCATAATGCCCATCCGCCTAAATGCCTGACCGGCCATGCGCGTCCTCGGGGTCGAGCTGCGCGACTTCCGCACCTACGCCCGCGCCGAGGCCGCCCTCGGCGAAGGGCTGACCGTCGTCCACGGCCCCAACGGCGCCGGCAAGTCCAATCTCCTGGAGGCCCTCTACTTCGGCTGCACCGCTCACGCCCTCCGGGCGCGCAGCGACCGCGAGCTCGTTCGCTTCGGCGCCCGCGCCACCCGCGTCACCGTCCGCCTCCGTGACGACTCAGGCGAGCACGAGCTCTCCGTCGGCTACGACGCGGGCGTCGAGGGAGAGCCCCCCGCGAAGCGTATGCGCGCCGACGGCGCCCCCGTCGAGCGCCTCCTCGACCTCGAGATCCGCCCCCTCATAAGCGTCTTCCTTCCCGACCGCCTCGGGCTCCTCAAGGGCCCCCCCGCCGGTCGCCGCGCCCACCTCGACCAGTTCCTCCTCGCTCTCTGGCCCGCCCGCGCGGGCACCCGCCGCTCCTACGCCCACGCCCTCGCCCAGCGCAACGCCCTCCTTGCCGCGATCCGCGCCGCGCGCGCTGGGCGCGAGACCCTCTCCACCTGGGACCACGAGCTCGCCCGCCACGCCCTCGCCCTCCGCGAGGACCGCGCGAGCGCCCTCGAGCTCGTCGCCCCCCCCTTCGCCTCCCTCGCCGCCCGACTCGGGCTCCTCGGCGAGGCCCGCATCGAGTACCGGCCCCGCAGCCGCGCAACCGACCTCGAGGGCTTCCTCTCAGAGCTCCACGAGCGCCTCCCCGGCGAGCTCGAACGGGGCTACGGCCTCCACGGGCCCCACCGCGACGAGCTCGCGATCCTCCGCGACGGGCGCGAGCTGCGCACCTACGGCTCCCAGGGAGAGATCCGCCTCGCCCTCCTCGCCCTCCTCCTCGCCGAGCGCTCCGTTCTCGCCGAGCACCGTCCGCACGCGCCGCTCATGCTCCTCGACGACGTCATGAGCGAGCTCGACGCCGAGCGGCGCGAGCTCCTCGCAAGCGAGCTCTCCACCGGCGGGCAGAGCGTCATCGCCACCACCGACCCGGCTCTCGTCCCCGGCGCCGTGCGGGCCGACGTCACGCGCCTGCGCGTCGGTCCCGGGACCATCCTCCAGGAGGCACTCGCGGCATGAATCGAGGGGCCCCCAGGCGGCTCGCGCTCGCGCTCGAGGGCTTCACCGGAGAGCTGGCCCCCGCGAGCATCCTCGCCCGCGTCCAGGGGGTCTGGGAGCGCGCCGCCGGAGAGGCCGTCGCACAGGCCGCCCAGCCGACCGCCGAGCGCGCGGGAGTCCTCACCGTGACCTGTTCGGAGGCCGTCTGGGCGCACGAGCTCAACCTGATGAAAGCCGACCTCCTCGCCCGCATCAACGCGGCGCTCGACGAGGAGCTCCTGCACGAGCTCCGCTGCCGCGTGCAGTAGCGCGTTTCCCTTCTATTTGCAGGGATTTCCGGCCCTATGGGGGTCGGTTACGACGGCCCGCTGTGCTATCGTCCTCCGCACAGACCCCCCGCCCCGGTCCGTGGTCCTGCGACCCGGAATCCGGGGCGTTCTCACGTCATCGGAGGCCCATTGGCCGCATCTGCAGACAGCACGAACGGACGCCCCGCGGGCGCCGGCGCATCGAACACCTCACCCGCCGCGGGCTCCAGCTACGACGCGCAGGACATCACCGTCCTGGAGGGCCTCGAGGCCGTGCGCAAGCGCCCCGGCATGTATATCGGCTCGACCGGCCCCATGGGCCTGCACCACCTCGTCTACGAGGTCGTCGACAACTCCGTCGACGAGGCCCTCGCGGGCTACTGCACCGAGGTCTCCGTCACGATCCACCCCGACAACTCCGGCACCGTCGTCGACGACGGCCGTGGGATCCCCGTCGCGATGCACGAGAAGGAGGGCCGCCCCGCCGTCGAGGTCGTCCTCACCGTCCTTCACTCCGGGGGAAAGTTCGGCGACGGGGGCGGCTACAAGGTCTCCGGCGGCCTGCACGGCGTGGGCGTCTCGGTCGTAAACGCCCTCTCGGAGAACCTCCGCGTGGAGATCCGCCGCGACGGCTACGTCTTCTTCCAGGAGTACTCCCGCGGAGCCCCCCTCGGCGAGCTCGAGCGGGGCGAGAAGCTCGCCAAGGGCGCCCCGACCGGCACGAGCGTCACCTTCCTCCCCGACGCCGACATCTTCGAGAGCCTCCAGTTCGACTTCCGGACCCTCGAAGAGCGCCTGCGCGAGACCGCCTTCCTCACGCGCGGGTTGAAGATCTCGATCGTCGACGAGCGCGCTGAGGGCCACGCGGCCGAGTTCCGGTACGAGGGCGGCATCGAGGACTTCGTCGCCTACCTCAACGAGAACAAGGACACCGTCCACCGCAAGGTCGTCTTCTTCGCCGGCGAGTCCGAGGAGGGCGCCGTCGAGGTCGCGATGCAGTGGAACTCCTCCTACCAGGAGTCCATCCACTCCTTCGCCAACAACATCAACACCCGCGAGGGCGGCAGCCACCTCTCAGGCTTCCGCTCCGCCCTCACCCGCACCCTGAACAAGTACGCCCGCGACCACTCCTTGCTGAAGGAGAAGGAGGACAACCTCTCCGGCGAGGACGCCCGCGAGGGGCTCACCGCGGTCATCTCCGTCAAGCTCCGCGACCCCCAGTTCGAGGGCCAGACCAAGACCAAGCTCGGCAACCCCGGGATGGCGGGCTTCGTGGAGTCGATCGTCAACGCGGGCCTCGGGGAATTCCTCGAGGAGAACCCGAGCGAGGCGCGCGCGGTGATCCTCAAGGCCGTCCAGGCCCAGCGCGCCCGGGAGGCCGCCCGCAAGGCGCGCGACCTGACCAGGCGCAAGTCGGCCCTCGAGAACTCCACCCTTCCGGGGAAGCTCGCGGACTGCTCGGTCAAGGACCCCAGCCTCGCCGAGCTCTTCGTCGTCGAGGGCGACTCCGCGGGGGGCTCGGCCAAGCAGGGCCGCGACCGCAACACCCAGGCCGTCCTGCCCCTGCGGGGAAAGATCCTGAACGTCGAGAAGAG
>DASZFE010000127.1:0-8269 GCA_035940155.1 Solirubrobacteraceae bacterium
AGGGGGTCGTGGAGGGGGTCGGCGGGGAGGCCCCAGAGAAGGAGGGTAGCGGCGCGGATGGGGAGACCCTCGGGGAGGTTCGGGAGGGTGGCGGCGAGCCGGTAGCGACCGGCGCCCGCGAGACTCGATTCCTCGTGGAGATCGAGGAAGAGGGGAACATGGAAGATGGAGCGGATCGTGAAGCCGAGCTCGCCGAGGTGCCCGGGGGGGGCGGCGAGGTTGTAGACGGGGACGGTGAGGGGCGCGGCGGGCCGGCCGGGTTCGCGGGCGCCGAAGGGGAAGAGGCGGATGCTCCCGACCTGGGCATCGGGGGGGCAGTTGCTCGCGCCTTCGCTCTGGAAGGAGGCCTGGGCGCAACGCGGGAGGGCGCTCGCGTTTGCGAGGAGGCCGGGGGGCAGGGCGACTTCGAGGTCGCGGTCGTCGGCGCCGAGGGCGGGGAGGCCTTCTTCGATCGCGCCGACCCCCAGGCCGACGCTCGTCACGAGGGCGAAGGGGTGCGTGCCGGCCTGCGTGGCGGGTTCGCCGCCGGCTTCGAGGGCTTCGAGGGCGAAGAGGGGCGCGCCGAAGGGAGCGGGGGGCGCGCCGGGAGGAGAGATTAGGACGGGATTGCTCGTCGAGGCGCTCGGGGCGCCCCCGCCGGTGAGGTCTGCGATGTCAGGTCCTGCTTCCCCGGGTGGCCCGGAGACCGAGAGGGTGATCCTCACGGTGGCGTATTCGAAGGGGCCGAGGGTCCGGGAGGTCGTACACCGGAGCGCCCCGACGCTGCATTCGAGGGGTTCCCCGCTCCCGGTTTCCCCTTCGATCGCGCTCGCGTGGAGGCCGGGGGGCAGGCTGTCTTTGATCCTGACGACGCTCCCGTCGGTGGGGCCGGCGCCGGTGTTGGTGAGGGTGAGGACGTAGCGGTCCGCGGGGTCCCCGGCCCGGAGGGCGCTGGGCCAGGATTCGGCCACGAGGGTCCAGTGGGGCGGGGACTGCGCGGCGAGGACCCTGGCGGGCGTGAGGGCGAGCGCCGTGAGGGCGAGCGCGAGCGCGGCGAGGGTGAGCCGACGGGGCGCGTGGGTTCGATTTCTCTTGAGCCGCGCGCGTACGCG
This sequence comes from Solirubrobacteraceae bacterium, assembly GCA_035940155.1. Classification (GTDB taxonomy): domain Bacteria; phylum Actinomycetota; class Thermoleophilia; order Solirubrobacterales; family Solirubrobacteraceae; genus Palsa-744. The sequence continues at coordinate 1,092 of DASZFE010000127.1, forward strand.
TGCGCGCGCGAGCTGGCTTTCACGAAGACTCACGCCCCTCCCCTCCCCCTTGCGTGGACGTGGCCCCGGCGCCGGGCGCGGCGGTGCCGACGGGCGTGGCGCCGGTGCGACTTGGCCCGCCTGGGGACGCCCCGACCTCGGAAGGTCGAGGAGCGCGGGGCGAGCGCGGTGGGCGGGGTCCCGAGGCTCCCACCGGACGCGCCCGGGCAGGCGCCCACACCGGCACAGGCTCCTCCGGGCGAGGCTTCCGGGAAGCCGCCTTCGACGCGGGCATCGTAGATGTCCACGAGCCCGTCCCGGTCGCTCGGGACGAGTCGATCGCGGGTCGCGAAGTAGACGTCCGCGCCGCTCGGGCTCGCGTCGAGAAAGACCTCGCCTTCGCCGCCCTGGGTCCCGGTCGCACCGGGGGCGCCGCCGGCGATGAGCCGCGGGGCACGGCCGGGGGCGTACTCGTAGATTCCTCCCCGCGCGCCCCCGAGGCCGGGGGCGAGGGCGTCGAAGGAGGTGAAGAAGAGCTCCGTCCCGGCGTCGTTGAGGGCGCGGGGGCGATGGAAGGGGGTCCCCGCGGAGACTTCCGATTCGCCCGGCCGAGTCGCCGCGCCGACGAAGGCCGGCCCGAGGGGGCGCGCGCCGGAGGGGTCACAGGAGGCACAGCGGAGGGTCGCGCTCGGGGCGTCGTAGCGGTAGACCTCGCTGTCGGGGCCTTCCACGCCGGCCCGGTCGCGGTTGTCGTAGCCAAGGGGGGATTCGGCCGTGGGCACCCGCGCGCGCGAGGTGAAGGCGAGGTCGTGCCCGCCGGGGGTCACGTAGGCCTGGAGATTCGCGGGCACCGGGGTCCAGTCGCTCGAGTCTTCGCTCGAGAGGGTCGCCACGAATCTGATCTCGGGCCTCGCCCCGGGTTCGCCCGCCGCGGGCTCGTGCGCTAGGTAGAGGTTCGGCGCGCCGTCGCTCCCGAGGCCTTTCAGGAGCTGCCCGGTCGCGACGAAGTACACGTAGACACCTTACCCGGAGTTTCCGCCGGACCCTTCCCCCCCGGCCCCCGCGCCCGTCGCGGGTGCGCCCGACGCGCCCACGACACCGAGGACGTTCGCGCCCGCTTCCCAGTCCAGGAGATTCGAGTCGGGCGTCAAGTCCGTGAGGGTCCGGGTGGAGAGGTCGTACTCGTAGAGGTCGTTCCCCGCGTTCCACGGACCCGTGTTCGAGACGCTCGTGAGCTCCGCGGAGCTCGTGAAGAAGACCCGCGAGCCGTCCGCCGTGGCTGCCCAGAAGCGCGCCGGGCCCGGCCCGGGGTGCGCCGGTTTCGCCCCCGGCGCGGGCGCGGAGAGCTCGACCGTTTCATACCCTTCCGAGCCCGCCCCCCCGGGGTTGTAGATCCGGTCGTAGACCTCCGTGCCCCCCGACTGTTCGGGGGCCGGGGGCCCCCCGTCGGCCTTCGCCTGAAAGACGATCCGCGAGCCGTCCTCGGAGATCGCGTGCGCCACGTCCTCGCTGTCGGCCGGGGTGAAGGAGGTGTAGAAGACTTTCACCCCCGACCCCGGCTGCGCGCCTTCGGGCGGGATGGCCCCGTCGGGCAGGACCCCGACGAGCCGCAGCACCCCTCCACCTTGGCGCGGAAAGCTCTCATAAAGATTTTCCACTTCCCCCCCCGGCGCCCCCGCCGGGAGGCTCGCAAGGCTTTCGTTCGCCTCGAAGATCACCCGGCCGAAGTCCCCCGAGGCCCCCGCGAACGCCGGCACGTCCGTCGTCACGAAGCACAGCCCGCAGCTCCCCGGCAGCGCCGTCGCCGGCGGGGAGGTCGTGACCAGCGAGAACCCCCCCGCGGGGTCGCGCAGGTAGAGGTTGTACACCCCCTCCGGCGCCCCCGGCGCGAGCGTCTGGAGCGGCACCTTCACGACCACCCGGGAGAGGTCCTCCGAGAAGTCGTACCCCAGCCCCGCCGGCCCCGTCCCCGTCGCCCTCGCCGTCGGCGGCGAGAGCCCCCGCGTCACCCAGCCCGTCCCCGAGCGCACCGCGAGGTACGCGTTCGGGAGCTCGTTCCCCACCGGCCCTTCGCCCCCCGAGCCCGCGAAGGACCCCACGCTCGTGTACGCCAGCGCACTCCCCGACGCCGACGCCTGGACCGTCGGCGGCAGCCCGCTCGCGATCGCGTCCGCCCCGTCCTTCTCCACCGGCGAGACAAGCTCGTACACCCGGCAGTCCGGGAGCCCTTCGGAGAGGCCGCCCCGCGGGACGCACGCCCACGCCGGCGGTGAGGCCCCCATGAGCGCCAGGAGCCCCACCGTGGCAGCGGCGAGCAGCGATCGAGGTGCCGATCCGGCCATCCCGATGAGAATCGGCAGCGTCCCCACGGCCGTCTCCTCCTGCAAGAGCGCTCCCGCGGCCCCACGCGCGCCTCTCGGCCCGTTGGTACGGCGGCCGGTCAGGCGGCTCAGGGGGCCGCGGCCATCGTCACGCCCAGCTCGCCCTCCTGCTCCAGCAGGGCGAAGCCCGTCACGCGGCCGTCGCGCTTGAACTCGAGCGTCACGCTCGCCTCGCCCACGCGCAGGCGCTCCAGGCGGATACGCCCCAGCCAGTCGGGCAGGGCGGGGCGTTCGATCCGCAGCGCCCCCCCGGGGGCGTCGGCGGAGATCCCGAGCATCGCCTGCAGGAGCAGGAAGGGCGCCGCCGCCGCCCACGCCTGGGGGATGCAGGCCACCGGGTAGGCCACCACCGCCCCCCGTTCGGCGCGGCCGAAGCCGCAGTAGAGCTCGGGCAGGCGGAAGTCCCGCGCGCTCGTGGCGACCTCGAAGAGCGCATCCGCGATCCGGCGCACCGCCTCGTCGTGGCCGTAGCGCTTCAGGCCCGCCGCGATGATCGCGTTGTCGTGGGGCCACACCGAGCCGTTGTGGTAGCTCATCGGGTTGTACGCCGGGGAGCCGCTGGAGAGCGTTCGCACGCCCCAGCCGCAGAACATGTCCGCCGCCATCAGCCGCTCCGCGACCGCCGCGGCCTTCCGGGGCTCGACGATCCCGCAGTAGAGGCAGTGGCCCGGATTGGAGGTCACGCTCGCCACCTGCCGCTTGCGCCCGGCGCGCCCCTCCAGCGCCAGCGCGAAGGTCCCCTCCTCGGGGTTCCAGAAGGCCTCGTTGAAGGCCTCCCGCAGCTCCTGGGCCTCCTCGCGCAGGCGCGTCGCGCGGTAGACCGACCCGAGCGCCTCGTAGACGTCGGCGATCGTCAGCTTCGCCCGGTACACGTAGCCCTGGACCTCCACCAGCGCGATCGGACCCTCCGCGAGGCTCCCGTCGGCGTGGACGACCGAGTCGTGGGAGTCCTTCCACCCCTGGTTCTCAAGGCCCCCCTGCGAGCGGCGCTCGTACTCGACGAACCCGTCGCCGTCGCCGTCGCCGAACTCCTCGATCCACAAGAGCGCCGCGTCGAGCGCGGGGCGCAGCGCGCGGAGCGTCTCCAGGTCCCCCGTCCAGGCGTAGTAGTCCGCGGCGCACATCAGGAAGAGCGGCGTCGCGTCGACGGTCCCGTAGTAGGGCGTGTGCGGCACCGTCCCCAGGCCCGCGAGCTCGCCCACGCGGAGCTCGTGCATGATCTTCCCCGGCTCCGCGTCCCGCCAGGGGTCGTCCGCGCGGGCCTGGAGCTTCGCGAGGACCATCAGCGCGTCCCGCGCGAGGCCCGGGTTCAGGAGCAGCGCCTCGCTGGAGGTCAGGAGCGCGTCGCGCCCGAAGGGCGCCACGTACCAGGGGATCCCCGCCGAGACGATCCGCCCCCCCGGCGCGGGCATGATCAGCGCGCGCAGGTCCCGGCTGGAGGTCGCTGTCAGCCCGTCGAAGAGCGCGTTGTCGCTCACGATCCGCGTGCAGCGGGCCTCCCACTCCGAGCCCGCCCGCGCGAGGTCCGCCGCGGCCCGCTCCACCCGCCGGCGCGCATGGCGACGGCCCCCGATCGAGGGCTCCACCGTCATCAGCACCGTCACCGGGACCCCCGGCTGCAGCCCCACCTCCCAGTGCACCCGCACGCAGTCCTCCCCGAGCTCCACCCGGCCCGGGTGCGGGTCTAGCTCGACGACCGCCTCGCGGAAGACCTCGTCCTCGCCGACGTACGCCAGGACGACCCCCCGGTCGAGCTGCTTCGGGGCGAGCACGTGGCCACGCTCCTCCCGGCGCGGCCCCCCACGGACCTCGAAGATGTCCGCGAAGTCCGCCGCCAAGGTCAGCGAGACGCTCGTCCTGACGGCCTCCCGCAGGAAGCTCAGGACGCGCACCACGTAGTAGAGCCGGCCCGAGGCGATCATCAGCTCACGGCTGATGTTCAGGGACTGCTGGGGCACGGGCCCGGGCGCCCCGTGCGGGAGGCTCGCGTTCGTGGAGTCCACGATCGCCCGGTCGTCCACCGCGGCGTAGGAGAGCGCCACCGGCGGAACCTCCCCGACCTCGAAGCGGATCTCCGAGAGGTAGCGCGTGTCGTGCGCGTAGAAGCCCTCCCCCGACGCCTTCCCCGCGGCCACGTCCCCGTCGGTCCGCGCGCACAGGAAGAGCTCCCCGTCCTTGATCACCAGCAGCTCCTCGCGCGCCTCCGCGAGGATCTCCGGCGCCCCCCGCAGCTCCACCGGGCCCGCCCGGCGGACCACCTCGAAGGGCTCCCCGCGCGGGCTCAGGACCGACTGCTCGGGTACTTTTCGCCCGCTCACAGCGGCGCCCCACGGACGCGCGCCGAACGAGAGGGCCTATGCTGGGTATACAGGCTCATATCCACGGGTCGCCAGACGTCCCTGGGTTCGCTCCCGATCATCGCAGGTCCACCCCCCATGAACGCCCCCTCCTTCACGATCGCCCCGCGCACGTCACGGCGGACCGTGGAGCCCGGAGGTCCCGCCGCCCCCGGGTCCGGGGAGCGCGGTGCCGGGGCGCCCAAACGCGGCCCCCGGAGGCTCGCGATCGCCGTGGTGGCGCCCCCCTGGATCCCGATCCCCCCGCCGGCGTACGGCGGGATCGAGGCGGTGGTGGCTCTCCTGTGCGAGGAGCTGGTGGAGCGGGGGCACAGGGTGACGCTCTTCGCGGCCCCGGGCTCAGAGTCCCCGGCGGAGCTGCGGATGCCCCTCGAGCGCGTCCACGACGACCAGATCGGCTCCTCCCTGCACGAGTCCGACCACGTCGGCGCCGCCTACGACGCGATCGACCTCGCCGCCGTGGAGGGCCGGCCCTTCGACGTCGTCCACGACCACTCCGGCTTCACGGCCGTCGCCATGGGGCACCGCGTCGCGACACCCGTCGTCCACACCCTCCACGCCCCCTTCAACGAGGAGACCCGCCCCTTCTACGCCCGCCACGGCCACAAGGTCCGGCTCGTCGCGATCAGCCGCTTCCAGCTCGAGCACGCCCCCCCGGGAGTTCGCGTCCCAGACGTCGTCCCCAACCCGATCCGCGTCGGGGACTGGCCCTTCTACGAGGACAAGGAGGACTACCTCCTCTGGGTGGGCCGCATGGACCCCGTCAAGGGGGCGCACCGCGCGATCGAGGTCGCCCGGGCGGCGGACCTGCGACTGATCCTCGCTGGGCCGATCCAGCCCGGGCAGGAGGGGTACTTCCACCGTGAGATCGAGCCCCGGCTGGACGGCGAGGAGGTCGTCTACGTCGGGGAGGTCGGGGGGGTGCGCCGCAAGGAGCTCTTCGCCCGGGCCCGGGCCTTCCTGATGCCGATCCGCTGGGCGGAGCCCTTCGGGATGGTCATCGTCGAGGCCCTCGCCTGCGGGACGCCAGTGATCACCTTCCCCGAGGGCGCCGCGAACGAGATCGTGATCGACGGTGAGAATGGGTTCCACGTAGCCGACGAGCACGCCATGGCCGAGGCCGTCGGGCGACTGGAGCGGATCGACCCGGCGCGCTGCCGTGAGAGCGTGGCCTCCCGCTACGACGTGGCGATCGTCGCGGACGGCTACGAGGCGGTCTACGAGCGGGCGATCCGGGCGGCGGGCGCCGCCGCCATCAGCGCCGCCGCCACGGGCCCGAAAGTCATCCCCCAGCCGCCCGAGCCGATCCGCATCGCCCGCGTGCTGACTACGTGATCTTCCACCAAATTCACTCCTTAAGTGCGTGTTCTTCCACCAAAGGCGTGTTTCGGGCGTCTTAACTGCGAGTTCTTCCACCTGAGGACGGACGCGCCCGCACTCAGGGCGCCGGGACCCAGCCCGCGGGGAAGGCCCCGGCGGGGATGTCCCCGGGGTACTCCGGGAAGAAGCGCCGGGCGATCCGCTCGCTCGGGCGGCCCTCGATGAGGGGGCGGAGGTCGCCGACGTTGAGGAGGATGCGAACGGTCGCCCCGATCTGCAGATCGGCCGCGTTGGGGCGCTCGCCGTCGAGGATGCCCCGCGCGGCGAGCTCGTCGATGTGGTCGAGCTTCGCGGGGAGCCCGGCGAGGTCCTCGTGGAGGCGCTCGGCGGAGACCTTGTGGTACTTCCAGGTCCCCCGGACGAAGCGGATCGCGAAGTCGGTCCCGGGACCGTCGAGGGGGCCGGCGCCCGCGAAGGTACCCATCGCCTCGGGGCGGAAGTGCAGCGCCCCCCAGGGGAGCCGGCGTCCGAGGTCCTGGAGCTCCACGTCCCCCCAGCGCTCGGCCTCGCGGACCTCCTCGGAGGGGTAGAGGGGCGGCTCCGGGGCGAGCTCCTCAAGCCGCGCGAGGATCGCGCGGGAGCCGTGGACGGGCTCCCCGTCGACGAGGAGCCCGGGGACGGTGTGGTTCTCCTCCCCGTAGATCGCCTTCATCCGCTCGACGTGTTCCCCCGGGGCGAACTCGACGCGCTCGTACCCGAGGCCCTTCTGCTCCAGGGCCGCCGTGGCGGTCATGCAGGGGTGCGAGGGGGGGATGACGTGGAGGACGAGGGCGGGGGGCATCTTGGGGGGAAGGGTAGCTGGTCCCTCGCGGCCGATCGGCGGAGGGCCGCGAAGACTGGTGGCTAAGCTGCGGCGCTTCGGGGAGCGGCGGGCATGGGCAGAGCTTCGAGCAGGGTGCGGGGCAGTCTGGTGCTCGCGTCCCAGACCTCGATCGCGACGAGCCTGTGGGTGGCGCGATCGTAGTCGCGCAGTCCGCCGGGGACGCGCTCGCTGATCACATCGTCGGACTCGCCCGTCGGGAGCCAGGCGATGTCCGCCTCGGGGTCGTAGTAGGCGTACATGTCCTTCGAGGTTACCGTG
>DASZFE010000128.1:0-4309 GCA_035940155.1 Solirubrobacteraceae bacterium
AACGACCTGTGGCTTGAGATGAAGGAGTCGGGGGTGATCGACAAGACGATGCTCGTCTTCGGTCAGATGAACGAGCCCCCCGGAGCCCGCATGAGAGTCGCGCTCTCGGGCCTGACGATGGCGGAGTACTTCCGTGACCAGGGCCAGGACGTGCTCCTGTTCATCGACAACATCTTCCGCTTCGTCCAGGCCGGCTCCGAGGTCTCGGCGCTCCTCGGGCGGATGCCCTCCCAGGTGGGCTACCAGCCGACCCTCGAGACCGAGATGGGCCAGCTCCAGGAGCGGATCACCTCCACGCGGACGGGCTCGGTGACCTCGGTCCAGGCGATCTACGTCCCCGCGGACGACCTCACCGACCCGGCGCCCGCGTCGGTGTTCGCGCACCTGAACGCCACGACCGTGCTCTCGCGGGCGATCTCCGAGAAGGGGATCTACCCGGCCGTGGACCCCCTGGACTCGACCTCGACGATCCTCAAGCCCGACATCCTCGGCGAGGACCACTTCCGCGTGGCCAACCGCGTGAAGGAGATCCTCCAGCGCTACAAGGAGCTCCAGGACATCATCGCGATCCTCGGGATCGACGAGCTCTCCGACGAGGACAAGCTGATCGTCCAGCGCGCGCGGAAGATCGAGCGCTTTCTCTCCCAGCCCTTCAACGTCGCCGAACAGTTCACCGGCACCCCCGGCGCGTACGTCCCGATCGCCGAGACGATCCGCGGCTTCGACGAGATCATCGAGGGCAAGCACGACGAGGTCCCCGAGAGCGCGTTTTTCTTGAAGGGCACCATCGAGCAGGTCGTAGAGGCCGCGACCAGGCAGGGCTGATGGCGCGCACGAAGTTCCCCGTCGAAGTCCTCACGCCCGAGGGGGAGGTCTTCAAGGAGGAGGTCGAGATGCTCTCCACGCGGACCGTGGTGGGCTCGATCGGCATCCTCGCGGGCCACGAGCCGATGCTCGCGATGCTCGAACCCACCGAGCTGCGCCTCTACCGCTCGGAGACCGAGATCGTCCGCTACGCCCAGGCCGAGGGCTACATGCAGTTCGCCGAGAACCGCGCCCTCCTCCTCGTCGAGGAGGCCGTCCCCCCCGAGGCCCTGGACCGCCCCACGATCGAGACCCGCCTCTCAGAAGCCCGCGCCACCGCCGAGCGGGCCCCCGAGGAGAGCGAGGAAAAGGCCCGCGCCCTGCGCGACATCAAGCGCTGCGAGGCCTTCCTCGCGGTCGAGACCTAAGAGAAGAGGTCGCGCCGCTCGAACAGGATCGCCCCGACGGCGGCGAGCGCGACGGCGGCGAGGGTGACGCCGAGGAAGGCCACGGGATCGATGCCGTCCTCGACCGCCTTGCCGTAGTAGCGGAAGACGGAGGCGTAGCGGACCGCGTCGAGGCTCGGGTCCAGGCGGCCGACGAGGTCGAGGACGTACATCCCCACGAGCACCCCCGCGACGGACCCCGTGACGACGCTCGTGCGCAAGGAGAAGCCCGTGACGAGGATCCCGAGGGCACCGGATAGCAGGGCCAGCGGCCAGACGTTCGCGAAGCCCGCGAGCGCCAGGGAGAAGGAGAGCCCCGCGCCGGAGAGCAGGCTGGCCACCAGCGCCAGGGCGACCGCGACGGCGAGCACGGCCGCGATCTCGAGCGCCGTGGCGCAGAAGCCCGCGGCGACCAGGAGCCGGCGGGACACCGGCGCGGAGAGCAGCACGTCCAGCCGTCCGCTTTCCGCGGCCCCCGAGAGGCCGCTCGAGATCGAGCGCACCGCCAGGTAGCCGACCGCGAGGGGCACGATCAGGCTGAGCATCTCGGCGTGCAGGTACTGCTCCACCGTCGAGAGCTCGCCCACCCCGAAGGCCTTCTTCAGCGCGGGCGGGTAGCCGCGGACCACCTTCGTGAGCGCGCTCTGGACCGAGGGGAAGATCGAAACCACGAACGCCGACCAAAAGCCCAGCGGCAGGCCCCAGGAGAGCAGCGAGCGGCGCCGTTCGCGCAGCTGCGCGGCGATCAGCGTCGTCAACCCGTCCCGCCCTGGTAGTAGGTCAGGAAGACCTCCTCGAGCGTCGGTCGCGCGAGCTCGAGGTCGAGGAGGGTGTGGCGGGCGATCGCCTTGAGCAACGGGTCGATCTCTCCGGCGAACCTGAAGCGCACGCGCTCTCCGGCGGCCTCCAGGTCGCTCACGCCCGGGAGCTCGCGCAGCGCTGCCGGGTCGACCCGCTCGGCGAACTGCACGGAGACCCGGCGTGGGGTCTTGCCGAGGAGCTCCGAGACGCGCTCCACCGCGACGAGCCTTCCCTCGCGGATGATCCCCACCCGGTCGCAGACCCGCTCGACCTCGTCGAGCTCGTGCGAGGAGAGGAAGACCGCGCAGCCGCGCTCGCGTTCCTCGCGCACGAGCGCCAGGAACTCCTCCTGCATCAGCGGGTCGAGGCCGCTCGTGGGCTCGTCGAGGATCAGCAGGTCGGGCCGGTGGAAGACGGCGAGGATCAGGCCGATCTTCTGCCGGTTCCCGCGGGAGAGCTGCCCCATCGGCCGCTCCAGGTCGGCCCGGAAGCGCTCGGCGAGCTCGGCCGCGCGGCCGATCCCCGACAGGCCCCGCAGGCGCGCGAGCAGCGAGACCGCCTCGCGCCCCGTGGCGAGCTTCCCGTAGCCGAAGTCCCCCGGGAGGTTCCCGAGCCGCGCACGGATCGCGACGCTCTCGCTCCGGCTGTCCAGGCCGAAGATCCGCGCGCTCCCCGAGGTCGGGTGCAGGAGGTCCAGGAGGGCGCGGATCGTCGTCGTCTTCCCCGCGCCGTTCGGGCCCAGGAAGCCGAAGACCTCCCCCTGCTCGACCGCGATCGTGATCTCCTCGACGCCCCGCCGGCTGCCGTAGAACTTCGTCAGCCGCTCGGTCTCGATCGCGGGCACGGGCGAATCCTCGCAGGCGCAGGGGCCGGGATACGGGCCTGCGGGGGCGGCGGCGCTGCGGAAGGGGACCGGGTAGGTGCCGCGTCCGTGGGCGAACTGCGCTAACGTTCAACCATATGGCTGAACGTTCTGTGGTCTTGGATGCGACCTACCGGGCTCTGGCCCACCCCGCGCGACGGGAGCTCCTGGGCCTCCTGCGCGGGGGCGAGGCGCGCGTGACGGACCTCGCGCGCGCCTTCCCGGTGTCCCTGGCGAGCACCTCAAAGCACATCCGGGTCCTTGAGTCCGCGGGGCTGATCACGCGAAGGGTCCACGGACGCGACCACCTGATCTCCCTGGAGCCTCGGCGTCTCGCACAGGCCGGGGCGTGGATCGAGGGCTACCGCTCCTTCTGGGAGTCCCGCCTGGACAAGCTCGGCGAGGCCCTCCAGGGGGGAGGACCCACTCAAAGAACCGACGACAAGGAGGAACCATGACCGACCGCGACATGACCGACCGTGATCTCTCCACCCTGGGGGCCGGGGGTCGGCTGACACTGGAGCGCTTCTACGGGGCGAGCGTGGAGGATCTCTGGGACCTGTGGACCACGAAGGCCGGGATCGAGTCCTGGTGGGGGCCCGCGGGCTTCACGGTGGAGGTTCACGAGCTCGACCTGCGCGCCGGTGGTGGGCTGCTCTACACGATGACCGCGACCGCCCCCGAGCAGGTCCGGTTCATGCAGGGCGCCGGGATGCCCCTGAGCACCCGGACGCGGATCACCTACACCGAGGTCGTCGAGCACGAGCGTCTCGCCTACGAGACCCTCGCTGACTTCATCCCCGGTGTGGAGCCCTACGCCATGGCGACCCTGGTCGAGCTCCATCCCACCCCGGAGGGGGTGCGTCTGCTCCTGAGCTTCGACGCGATGCACGAGGAGCAGTGGACCCGGCGAGCCCTCGCCGGCCACGAGAGCGAGCTCGAGAAGCTCGCCCGCGTCATCGACGCCCGCGGGACGTAGCGGGTCCACGCCGCGACGGCGCGCCCTCACGCTCGCCACCCCTCGGCTCCAGACGCCTCATCGTGGTCGATCGAGACGCCTGCTTTCGCCCAAACGCAGAAGTCTGACGATCGGCGATGCGGTCGGTATTCCGCCCTCAAAGGAGTGCGCGTTGGCGCACTCGGGTCCACGCGGTTGCAGAAGCGTCGTAAGCCGGGGTGGGTTGTTTGCGTCTGCCTCAAGCGCGCCATGCAATGGCTCCGTTCCGCATCCGAGGCGGGAGTCAGAAACAAACGACCGAGCTATCTCATGATGAAGAATAGCGATTTGACCCTCAGGTAGCTCCTGCTTGACTTCGCCCGCTAGTGGATGGACCATATACAGGGGCCCTCAACAGAGGCTCTCGGGAGCACCTGAGCGCATCACGCAGCAGTTTCG
>DASZFE010000129.1:0-2356 GCA_035940155.1 Solirubrobacteraceae bacterium
CGCAGCACCTCCCCCCCTCGGACGGTGATCCGATCTCCGTCGGAGATCGTCTTAAAGAGCGAGTCGTCCCGCAGGTCCACGAGCCTCACGCCCGCCTCCACGAGGAGCTGGGGGCCGAGGTTCGGATACGCTCCGCTGCTCGAGTCCCGGCAGTTCAGGACCGCCACCACCCCCGCCGCGATCAGCTCCTCCGCGGACACCCGGTCGATGTTCAGGTGGTCGATCACCGCGATGTCGCCCCGCGCGAGACGCCCCACGAGCAGCTTCGTCCGCCGCCCCAGCCTCACCGTCCCGCGAAGCGCCCCCGCGAGCCCCGGCCCCTCGCGCCGAGCCGGCGCCTCCTCCTGAGCGGGCGCCCCCGGCGATTGCGGCGTCACGGCCATCACGCGAGAGTAACGGTTGTCTCAGGCGGCGCGTCGGAGCTCGCGCGCGTGGCGCCGTGCCGCCACGTCCTCCTCGGAGGCCCCCAGCATCCGCACGAGCTCGGAGACCACCTCCCCCTCCGCCAGCGTCCGCACGGTCGTGCGGGCCGGCTCCACCGTCGTGTCCTTCGCGATCGAGAAGTGCCGCTCCCCCAGCGAGGCGATCTGGGGCAGGTGCGTGATGCAGAGCACCTGCCGCCCGCCCGCGAGATCCCGCAGGCGCTCCCCCACCGCCCGCGCCGTGTGCCCGCCGATGCCCGCGTCGACCTCGTCGAAGACCACCGTCGCCCGCCCCCCCGCGCCGCCCGAGGTCCCCTCACCCGCGGTGCCCGCCCCGAGCTCGCCCCCGGTGTCCGGGTCCCCCCGCACGCCCGCCCCGAGCGCCACCGCAGAGAGCGCGAGCATCACCCGCGAGAGCTCCCCCCCGGAGGCGATCTCGCGCACCGGGCCCGGCCGCACGCCGGGATTCGGCGCGATCATCAGCTCCACCGCATCGGCGCCGCCCGGGCCGACCTCGCGCTCGGAGAGCTCCACCGTGAAGCTCGCCTCGGGCATCGCCAGGGCCGCGAGCTGCTCGCGGACGGCCTCGGCGAGGCGCGCGCCGGCCTCCCGGCGGGTCTCCCGCAGCGCCGCCACGTGCTCGGCGAGCCCCGCCTCGGCCGTGCGCAGGCGCCCGGAGAGCTCATCGACGGCGATCTCCGCCTCGAGCAGCTCCGCGCGCCGGGCACGGGCGCCCTCGGCGTAGGCGAGGACCGCGGCGGGCGTCCCGCCGTACTTGCGCTCCAGGCGCTCCAGCACCTCCAGGCGCTCCTCGACGGCCTGGAGCGTCCCCTCTTCTCCCTCCAGGCGCTCCCCGCAGCCGCGCACCTCCGCGGCGAGGTCCGCGGCCTCGATCGCGAGCGAGCGGGAGCGCGCCGCGAGTGAGTCGAGCTCGGGCGAGAGGCCGGCGAGGGAGTCGAGCATCGCGGCCGCCACCGACAGGAGGCCGCTCGCGCCGGGGCTCTCGGGGGAGTCCGGGGCGAGCGCCTCCGATGCCTGTGCGGTGGCCGCCCGGAGCTCCTCGCGGCGGCGCAGGCGCTCGCGGTCGGCGCGCAGCCGCTCGTGCTCGCCCTCCTCGGGCGCCGCGGCCTCGATCTCCCCGAGCTCGTGCTCGAGCAGGCCCAGCTCGCGCTCGCGCTCCCCGATCAGCCCACCCAGGCGCTCGAGCTCGGCGCGCAGCCCACGGACCTCCCCGTGGGCGACCGCGCAGGCCCGCAGGCGCTCGGCGTGCGCGGGGCCGCAGTACTCGTCCAGGAGCTCCAGCTGCGCCGCGGAGAGCGTCAGCCGGCGGTGCTCGTGCTGTCCGTAGAAGGAGATCAGGCGCTCCCCGAGGGCGCGCAGGTCGCCGACCGCGGCCGAGCGGCCGTTGACGTAGGCGCGGGTGCGCCCGTCGAGGCCGACGCGACGCGCGAGGAGGACCTCCTCGGCGTCCGCGGGGAGGAGCTCGCCGCGCTCGCCCTCGAGCTCAGGGGGAAGGGTGAAGAGGCCCTCGACGTAGACCTCGGAGGCGCCCGGCCGCACGATCCCCCCGCGGGCGCGGCCCCCGAGGAGGAGGTCGAGGGAGTGCGCGAGGACCGTCTTGCCCGCGCCCGTCTCGCCCGTGATCACGTTCAGGCCCGGGGCGAGCGCGAGCGCGGCGCGCTCGATCAGGAGGAGGTTCTCCACGCGGAGCTCGATCAGCACACGCGCAGGTCTAGCAGCGAGGCACGACGGATCCCCCTCGGGCGGGGCGCGCACGCAATAATTCCCCGGTACGTGAACGAGGAGATCGCCCGTGTGGAGCGCCTCGGCGGTGCGCTCAGCTGCCTGCTGGTGGACCTGGAGGGCCTCGCGGAGGTCGAAGGGGAGCACGGCGAGGAGCTGGCCGCGCGGACGCTCGCCTACGCGGGTCTCGT
>DASZFE010000130.1:0-3519 GCA_035940155.1 Solirubrobacteraceae bacterium
CATCACCGACCCCGTCCAGCGTCTGGGCTTCGTCAAGGACGCCATGGACGACCTCAAGGACTCCAAGCAGGCCCTCGGGGTCGAGATGATCGCGAGTGCCCAGAACTTCGCCCCCCCCACTCTCCTCGCGCAGGCCTCGCGGCTGAACTTCTCAACGCGCCTCTTCAACCTCATCGTCACGAACGTCCCCGGCCCCCAGTTCCCCCTCTACGTCCTCGGGCGCCGGATGCTCGCCGCCTACCCCGTCGCCTTCCTCCCCGAGCGCCACGCCCTCGCGATCGCGATCATGTCCTACAACGGCCAGATGAACTTCGGCCTCCTCGGCGACTTCGACGCCCTCCCCGACATCGAGTCCGTCGGCGAGCACATCAAGCACGAGCTCGCCGAGCTCCTGGAGCGCGCAGCCGAGACCCTCCCCGCCTCAAACGGCGCCAAGGCCTCCAAGCCCAGACCCCGCACGCGCTCAAACGGCCGCGGTCGCCTCCCCGCCGGGGCCGTCAAGCCCCCGCGCGGCTCCCGCGCTTAGTCAGGCCCTCAGTAGCCCAACGCGAACTTCGCGTCCTCGGTCATCCGCTCCGGGGTCCACGGCGGCACGAAGACCATCTCCGTCTCCACGCTCCGCACCCCGTCCAGTTCCCCCACGAACTCTTCGATCTGTTCGGTCACCTGCGGGCCGATCGGGCACCCGGGCGTCGTCAGCGTAAACGTCACCCGAACCTCCCCCCCGCTCGTCTCCACGCCGTAGATCAACCCCAGTTCCACGAAGTCCAGGCCCAGCTCCGGGTCGATCACGTTGCTCAGCGCCTCCATCACATCGTCCACGCTCACCGTCGGCTCGCTCATGGGTCCGAGTCTAGCCGTGCGGGCCGCGAGCCTGTGGATCGGCGGGTAGGTCAGCGGCTCGCGCGGCCGCCGGGGGAGCTCCTCCGCGAGGTCGAGAACCTGCTCGAAGATCCGAGCCGCCCGCGCAAGGCGCGCCGGTTTGCTCAGTTCTCGCACCCCATCCTGTCCCAGAGGTAGAGCTGGAGGCACTCGCAGGCGAGGTCGATGGCGCGCTCGCGGGAGAGGCGGGGGAGGACGGCGTCGAGGGCGGCGTTCTCGGCGACGCCCGCCTGGAGGGCTTCCTCGCCGCGGAAGCCCGCGGCGATCTTCAGGGCCTCGCGGCGATTCTCCCCGAGGCTCGGGAAGACCCCGACGAGGAAGTCCGTGTTCGGGATCGGCTGGCCGATCACCTCCAGGGAGGCGTGCCAGGCGGCGAGGAGGCTCAGGTCGTCCTCGTCGAGGTCCGCGATCGCCTTCGCGTAGTGCGCGCAGAGCTCCTGGTCGGGCAGGTCGTCGACCCAGGCCCGGACCACCTCGCCGATGATCTGCCGACGCGCCTCACGGCCGACGGAGTCCGCGATCACCCTGATCGCGTCTTCCGGCTCGATGAAGCAGAGGGACATCGAAGGAGGACTTTAGGAGTCCGTGTGGACGGCACTTTTCGCAGGCCCCGCGGCCTTCTCGGAGAGCCCCGGCGACGTGCGCTCAGAGGCCGAGCGCGGCGCGCGCCTCGGCGAGGGTCTGCTCGTCGCGGAGCTCCGGGGGGACCCCGAGCGTGGCCCGCTCGCCCGTCCCCCAGTTCGCCAGGGCGAGATCGAGCGCTTCGACGGGCACTCGGACGGCCTGCGCGAGCGCAAGGGCGCGGCGCTCGAGGTTCACGGGGTCTCCGATCCCGAAGACCCGCTTCGCGGCGACTGTCGTGGGGTCTCCGCTCGCGGCTCCCCGAATGTCGGCGAAGTGCAGTGAGTCACCCTCCAGGTCATAGAGCCCCAGGCGCCCGAGCGCCACGAGCAGCTCGTAGCGCCCCGCCCGGCCGAGCCCCGGGAGGGTGAGGCGCTCGAAGAGCCGCTCGAAGCGCCGCGTCGGGCTCCACGCGGGGTCCCCCGCAAACGCCCCCGCCTCGCCGCCCGCGGCGCCCCGCGTCCGCTCGACCCACTGGCGGTAGGCCGCGAGCGTCGCGCTCCCCCGGGCCGGGTCGTGGGAGGTGCGTGGGCCGAGAGGAACATTCGTGAGGTCGGGCAGCGCGCCCGTACGCCAGTCGCTCGCGCCGTCGGGACCGACGCCCGCCAAGGCCTCCCGAATGCCCACGAACGGGTCCCCGCCCTCGACGGGCGAGAGATAGGCGATCAAGAAGCACCTCCAGGCCGCGCCTTCCGGGTCGCTGCGCCCCTCCGCGCGCGCCTGGGCGTAGAGGCCGGGGGGGTCGTGGGAGAGGAGCTCCAGGCGAGCCCGCGCGAACGCGATCTCCTCCGCCAGCCGTGCCGCGTCCTCCGAGGCGCGCAGCCCGGGGAGGAGATCGCAGGCGTACCCGTCCTCGGCGCCCCGGCGCGAGCCGTCCGTGTAGACCCGCAGGGGCTCCCCGCGGGGGGCCCCCGCGGCGGAGCCGCGGGCCCGGGCCCCGGCGCCCCGGCGGCGTGTCCCGGGCGGCTTGGTCCCGGGGGGCTTCGCCGCGGCGGCCCGGGGCGTGCGAGAGGGAGCGCGGACCTCGGGCTCGCTGCAGATCGGGCAGCGCTCGAGGAAGCGGTTATGACGGCAGAAGCGCGGCACCGTGCGGGGAGGCCCCGGCCGGGGTCGGCGTCGGGTGCGGGTGTGGGGAGGCATCGAGCCGGGAGGCCCGGGCGGGGATCGGGGGGCGCATCCCGCGCCCCCGGGCGCGCTCGGCGCCCGCGCGGCGCTCCCGGGCGAGGGCGTGGAGGTAGTCGTCGAAGTCCACCTGGATCGTGTGGCGCTTGGAGGCCACGTAGCGCCGGCGCATCGCCTCCTGGTCTGAGCGGATCTCCCGGCGCAGCGCCGCCTGGTCGGGGAGGGCGTACTCGCCGAGGAGGTGGTCCCCGACCCAGGCGCTCTGCGCCTCGGCGAGGGGCATGATCGCCCCGAGTGGCTGCAGGAGGCCGATGAAGAAGACGTTCTCGATCTCCGGGTGGAAGACCCGCCGGAAGAGCTCGATGTGATTCTCGGGCGCCGAGACGAGGCCCTCGTCGAAGAAGGGGAAGGTGATCTTGTAGCCGGTGCAGTAGACGACGACGTCCGCGTGGACGGCGTTGCCGTCGGTGAAGCGGACCTGATCGCCCTCGAGCGCCTGGATGTTCGGCCGGGGCTCGACGGTCCCGTGGGCGATCCGGTCGAGGATGCGCCCCGAGACCGTCGGGTGGGCCTCGCCGAAGCGGTGGTCGGGCTTGGGCAGGCCGTAGCGCTCGGGGCCCCCCGTGTAGGCGCGGATGACCCGCTCCAGAAGCTGCCGGCGGAGCCTGAAGGGGACGCGGGGGTCGTTGCGGAGCTGGTCCATGGGGCGCCCGAAGATGTACTTCGGGACGATCCACGCCCCCCGCCGCGCCGCGAGGTGGGTCCGGCGGGCGACGTAGCTGGACTCGACGGCAATGTCCATTGCGGAGTTCCCCATCCCCAGGATCACCACGTCGCGCTCGGCGAAGATCGAGTTGTCCACGTAGGAGTGCGCGTGCATCTGCACCCCCGTGA
>DASZFE010000131.1:0-6447 GCA_035940155.1 Solirubrobacteraceae bacterium
GGCGGTAGGGGTCGGCGCGGAGGAGCTCGATCGAGTCGACCCCGAGCGCGCGGTAGATGCGTGCGGCCACGGCGGCCTCGACGCCGTGGGAGGCGAGGAAGAGCCGCACGGCGCGCTGGGAGCTCTGTTCCTCCCAGGAGCGCACCGCCGCGGCGATCCGCCCGTGGCCGATCCCGGGGACCTCCAGCAGCCACCGCCGCGGCGCGCGATCGACGACGGTGAGGACCTGCGGGCCGTGGCGTCCGAGCAGGAACTCCGCGCCTCGCGGGCCGACGTGCTTGATCTGCGTCAGGTACCCGAGGAGCGCGCGGTCGGAGACGGGCTCGCGCTCCTCGGCCAGGAGGGCGTGGAACTGCCTGCCGTGGCGGGGGTGCTCACGCCAGGCGCCGCTCACGCCGACGCTCGCGCCCTCGTGCAGATGGCCGAGCGCGCCGGTCAGGACGAGCTCGGTTCCGTCGGATGCCACCGCATCGAGCACCGCGAAGTCCCCCTCGGGGGAGCTGTAGCGCACGGCGCGGACCTCGACCTCGAGGGTCTCGGTCGGGGGAGGGGGGAGGCTCACGGATGCGACGATAGTCCTCGGCTGAGCGGCGAGAGTGGAGAAGGATCTCGACGATCCGCGCCCCGCGGCGACGCGGGCGTGGGATAATGCGCGCGATGGCCTCGCTTGGAACGATCCTGACCGCGCTCGTGACCCCGTTTGACGAGGATCTGCGTGTCAATGAGGGGGCTTTCGTGGCGCTGATGCACCACCTCGCCGAACACGGCTCGGACGGGTTCGTGGTCTGCGGGACGACCGGGGAGGCCTCGACGCTGACCGACGAGGAGCATCTTGGCGTGATCGCGCTCGCCGCCCGCGAGCGCCCGCCGGGAACGACGATCGTCGCGGGGACGGGCTCCAATAACACCCACCATGCCGCCCACTTCACCGCCCAGGCCGGTGAGCTCGGGGTCGACGGGGCGCTCGTGGTGAGCCCCTACTACAACAAGCCCAGCCGACTGGGCCTCTTACGCCACTACGAAGCGGTCGCGGCGGCGACGGACCTGCCGATCATGCTCTACAACATCCCCGGACGGACCGCCGTGAACATGCCCCCGGATTTCCTCGCCGAGCTCGCGCAGATCGAGAACATCGTCGCCGTCAAGCAGGCCAACGCCGACGAGCTCCGGCTGATCGACGGCCTCGACCTCTACGCGGGCGACGACGGAAGCCTCGCGCGCGTGCTCGACCTCGGCGGCGCGGGCGGAGTGCTCGTCTCCAGCCACGTCGTCGGGGAGGAGATGCGCCGGATGGTCGACGAGCCCGAGCACCGCGCGGAGATCGACGCCTCGCTGCGGGACGTCTACGAGACGCTCTTCATGACCGCGAGCCCGACGTGCACGAAGGCCGCGCTGAACCTCCTCGGCCACGGGGTCGGGGGGACGCGCCTGCCGATCGTCGACCCGACCGAGGAGGAGCTCGCGGCGGTGCGGGCGATGCTCGTGCGCCACGGCCTGCTCGGCGCGGGACAGGCCGACGGGGCCGGGGCCTCCTCCGAGGCGGCCCAGCACGCGTGAGCAAGATCCGCGTCCTGCCCCTCGGCGGGGTGGGGGAGATAGGCAAGAACATGACCGTCGTCGAGCACGACGGGCGGATCGTCGTGGTGGACGTCGGGCTACGCTTTCCGACGCCAGAGATGGTCGGGATCGACCTGGTCCTGCCGGATTTCACCTACCTGCGCGAGCACGCGCGGGAGATCGAGGCGATCGTGATCACCCACGGTCACGAGGACCATCTCGGGGCGCTCCCGTGGGTCCTGCGCGAGCTCGGCGAGGACGCGCCGCCGGTCTACAGCGGCGCGCTGACGATCGCGATGGCGCGCTCGAAGCTCGAGGAGCACAAGCTGAAGAAGGTCGAGCTGAGCGAGCTCGCTCCCGGGGAGATCCTGGAGCTGGGGCCCTTCTCGCTGGAGCTCGTCCACATGACCCACTCGATCCCCGACTCCTGCGCGGTGGCGCTCGGGACGGACCTCGGGACGGTGCTGCTGACGGGGGACTACAAGTTCGACCAGACCCCCGTGGACGGCCAACCGGCGGACATCTCGCGCCTGGCCGAGCTCGGCCGCGAGGGCGTGCTGTTGCTCTGCGGGGACTCCACGAACGTCGACCGCGAGGGCTTCTCCCCCTCGGAGTCCGTCGTGGGACGCCACCTGGAGGAGGTCTTCGAGCGCTGCGAGGGACGGATCGTCGTGACGAGCTTCGCCTCGAACATCCACCGCGTCCAGCAGGTGATCGACGCGGCGCACGCCCTAGACCGGAAGGTCACGCTCGTGGGGCGCTCGATGCGCAAGAACGTCGCGATCGGACGCACGCTCGGCCACATCGAGGTCCCGGACGGCATCCTCGTGGGCTTACGCGAGATCGGGGACTTCCCGGACGAGCGGATCGTGATCATCTCCACGGGCTCCCAGGGCGAGCCGCTCTCGGCGCTGCGGCGGATGGCCTACCGCGACCACCCTCAGGTCGAGCTGCGCCGGGGCGACACGGTGGTCTTCTCGGCGACCCCCGTCCCTGGGAACGAGCGCGCGGTGAACGAGACGATCGACCGGCTCTACCACATCGGCTGCGACGTGATCACCCCGCGGGACGCGCCCGTGCACGCCTCCGGGCACGGGTACGCAGAGGAGGTCAAGCTGATGCTGAACCTCCTCAAGCCCCGCTACGTGATGCCGGTGCACGGGGACTTCAAGCGCCTGCGCCTGCACGCGGAGCTCGCGGAAGACGTGGGCGTGGACCCGCAGGACATCTTCCAGGGCGACAACGGCCTGCCGCTGGAGATCGACGAGCGCGGAGCGCGCTTCGGCGCACGCGAGCAGGCGGGGATGGTCTTCGTCGACGGGGTGGAGATCGGCGAGATGGCCGACGTGGCTCTGCGCGACCGGCGGATGCTCTCCGCGGACGGGATCTTCGTGGTCGTGGCGACGATCGCCGAGCAGGACGGGCGCTCGGTCGCCGAGCCCGAGGTGATCTTCCGCGGCGTCCCCTTCCTCGACGAGGCCGGGGAGATCGTCGAGGAGATTCGCGGGGGCGTCGAGAAGTCCTTGCGACGGGCCGCGAAAGAGGAAATCCGGGAGGTCGACCTGCTCCAGCAGATCCTCCACGACGACCTCGCGAAGCTAGTCTACGAGCGTCTTCGCCGCCGGCCGATGGTGTTGCCGGTGGTCGTTGAGGTCTGACTCCGACTCGGTTTCTCCCGCCGGCAGGCGCACCACGAAGCGCGCGCCGTGGGGGACGTTCGGCTCCAGCGTGACGGCGCCGCCGTGGGACTCGGCGACGGCGCGGACGATCGCGAGGCCGAGGCCGAAGGAGCCGCCGCGGTCGCCGGCGCCGCGGACGAAGCGCTCGAAGAGCGTCGCGGTGAGCTCCTCGGGGACGCCGGGGCCGTCGTCCTCGACGACGAGGCGCGCACGCCCCTCGGGGGTGGTGTCGGTGGAGACCCGGATCTCGGTGCCCTCCGGGGTGTGGCGCAGGGCGTTCTCGATCAGGTTGATCGTGAGACGGTGGAGCTCGTCGCGGGCGCCCAGGACGTGCGCGGGGTGGACGTCGAGGATGATCTCGTGCGAGGCGCCGATCGAGCCGAGCTCCGCGGCGGCCTCGACGGCGATCCGGCCGAGGTCGCAGGGCTCGTGGGGTACGACGCGCCCGACGTCGCCGCGGGCGAGCAGGAGGAGGTCGGCGACGAGCCTGCGCATCCGCTGTGAGGAGCGCAGCGCCGAGCTCGCGGCGTCGGCGAGCTCCCCGGGCAGCTGATCGGCCCCGGATCGATCGGCGAGGAGCTCGAGGTTGGCGAGGATGCTCGTCAGCGGGGTGCGCAGCTCGTGGGAGGCGTCCGCGACGAACCGGCGCTGGCGGGAGAGGGCGGCCTCGGTCTCCAGGTGCGCAGCGCCGAGCTCCCTGAGCATTCCCTGGAGCGTGCGGGCGAGCTCGGCGACCTCGTCGTCGGCGCGCGGGAGCGGAATGGTGCGGGAGGGGTCGCGGGTGGATGCGATCTCCTCGGCGGTCCTCGTGAGCTCGGCGATCGGGGCCATCGCGCGACGGGCGAGCATGACGCCCGCGAGGAGCGCGAAGCCGCTGCCGCCGAGGACCCCGACGAGCAGCAGGAGCTCCAGGCGCGCGACGGTCGCGTCGACGGAGGAGAGTGCGCGACCGTACTGGAGGACGACTTCGCCGATCTGGGGGCCGTTGTCGCCGACGTGGATCGGCGCGAGCCGGCTTATGACGCGGTACCCGCCGACGGTCTGGAGCGTCGCGTGGGGGGTCCCGAGCGAGGGGGCGTTGCGAGGGACGTGGGCGATCGGGGCGCCGGCGATCGTGAAGAGCTTGATCACCGAGCCTTCTGGCACGCCGGCGATCCGGTCAAGAGGTGGATCGGTGAGGACGCGACTGCTCGAGTCGAGGTAGATGCCAAGCCGCGAGGTGAGCCCCTCGGCGGTCTGGGTGACCTGGCGGTCGAAGTCCGCGCGGACGCGGCGCACGGCGAGGGCTCCGACGAGGAGGGCGAAGGCGCAGAGGATCACGAGGGTGAGCAGCGCGGAGACGCCCGCGAGGCGCACCCGGATCGGAAGTCCGTCGAAGGCGCCCGACACCCGGCCGATGAGCCGCCGCGCGGCTCGCAGGGGCTTACGCGCGAAGGACGTAGCCGGCCCCCCGGATCGTGTGCAGCAGGCGTGGCTCGCCCTCGCACTCGAGCTTGCGGCGGAGGTTCGAGACGAAGACCTCGATCGTGTTCGTGGTCGAGAAGGGGTCGTACCCCCAGACCTCGTCCAGGAGGCGCTGGCGCGAGATCACGATCCGCTCGTTGCGCATCAAGTATTCGAGCAGCTCGAACTCACGCTGGGTGAGGTCGATTGTTCGCTCGCCGCGGAGGACCTCGTGGGTGTCGGCGTTCAGGGAGAGATCGGAGACGCGCAGGGGCGCGGAGCCCCGTGGCGGGCGCCGGCGCAGGAGGGCGCGCATCCGCGCGAGGAGCTCCTGACGCTCGAAGGGCTTGACGAGATAGTCATCAGCGCCCGAGTCGAGCCCCTCCACGCGCGACTCCAGGGCATCGCGGGCGGTGAGGATGAGGATCGGGACGTCGTCGTGGGAGCGCAGCTCGCGAGCGACGTCGAGGCCGTCGACCTTCGGGAGGCCGAGGTCGAGGATGACGAGGTCGGGGGCGAAGGCGCGCCCGTGCTCGAGGGCCTCCTGGCCGTCGGCGACGGAGCGGACCTCGTAGCCCTCCATGCGCAGCGAGCGCTGGAGGGCGAGGGCGATGTCCTCGTCGTCCTCGACGACCAGTACGCGGGGGGCGCGGGCGAAGTCGTTCATCTCTTGGCCTCGTTCTAACGGGGGCGGATTAAGTGATGGTAAGGGTTGCGCGGGGGCCTCTCGGGCGCGATCGGCCCCGCGGGTCGAGCCTCGACTTGTCCCGACGTCGCAGGGGCTCTCCCTCGCGGAGATGGAGGGTCTGGGGGGCGCGCGTCGAAGTGAGGTCGGAAGGATGGCGAGCACACACAGGCGCACCAAGCGCGGCACGATCGCGCGCCGCCGCAAGAGCACCCGCGGCAAGCGGGCGCGCGCCTCTCGCCGAACGCGCAAGACGAGCGCATGGTGGCCGCAGACGCCGGTCCTCGACGAGCGCCAGCGCGACGTGCTCGCGCTGGGAATGCTCGCCCTCGGGGTCTTCCTCGCCTTCGTGATCTACGGCGGCTGGAACGGGGGCCGGGTGGGCGAATGGCTGACGGTCGCGCTCGGCTGGAGCGTCGGCCGCGCACGCGGGCTCGCGCCGGTCGCGTTCGTGCTGGCCGGGGGGGCGATCCTGACAGCGCCGGCGCTCCCCTCGGTGCGCCCGTTGCGCGCGGGCTGCGCCTGCCTCTTCACGGCGACCGTGCTGGCGCTCGCGGCGGGCACCTTCGGGGTCTCCGCGGGCGAGACCCCGGGCGCCCCGGTCGGGGTGCAGTGGAGCACCGAGCACCTGAGCGCGCGGGGGGGAGCGGCGGGCGAGGCGCTCTACGCCGTGACGCACCGACTCGTGCAAGACGTGGGGGTGAGCATCCTCGTGGTCTTCCTCCTGCTCGCGGGCGTGATCCTGTTGAGCGGGGCCTCCCTGGCGACGGTCCTGCGCGCCACGCGGGGCGGGCTGATCGACAGTACGCGGATGCTCCGCGCTCAGCTGGGCGCGGCCGAGCGGCGCGTTCGCCACGAGCGCGCGTCCACGCGCGCCGCCGACGTCTCCGGCACAGCCGGGCGAGCCGAGCCGCCACCACCGCCGACCCCCCCCGATCCACACGCGCACGAGCTGATCGTGCGGGCGACGCACGTCGAGGCGCCCGCGCCGGTGGACGCCCCGCCCTTCGAAGACTTCGACCCCGATCGCTCCGAGCTCGATCTCGCCCCCGACGGCGAGCCCGAAGGGAATCTAAAAGAGAT
>DASZFE010000132.1:0-6970 GCA_035940155.1 Solirubrobacteraceae bacterium
AGCTCGCGCGCACCGTCGAGGAGCTGCGCGGAGTCCTCGCGCCGGAGCGGCGCGCAGGGCAGACCGTCGGGCTCGTGCCCACGATGGGCGCCCTGCACGAGGGCCACCTCTCGTTGGTCGAGCGCGCACGCGAGCAGTGCGAGGTGGTGGTCGTCTCGCTCTTCGTCAACCCCGCCCAGTTCGGCGAGTCCGCCGACCTGGAGCGCTACCCCCGCCGGGAGGAGCAGGACGCGAAGCTGTTGGAGCGCGCGGGCGCCGACGTGCTCTTCGCGCCCTCCGTCGAGGAGGTCTACCCGCGGGGATTCGCCACGCAGGTCCAGGTCCTCGGCGTGAGCGAGCCCCTCGAGGGCGCCGCGCGCGGGCCCGAGCACTTCCGGGGCGTCGCCACCGTCGTCGCGAAGCTCCTCGGCATGGTCCAGCCCGACGTTGCCTACTTCGGCCAGAAGGACGCCCAGCAGGTCCTCGTCATCCGCCGCCTCGTCGCCGACCTGAACCTCCCCGTCCGCGTCGAGGTCTGCCCGACCCTCCGCGAGTCCGACGGCCTGGCGATGTCCAGCCGCAACGCCCTCCTGGACCCGGCCGCGCGCGTACGCGCGCGGTGCCTCTACGCGGGCCTCCGCGCCGCCGCCGAGCTCGCCGCCGCCGGCGAGCGCTCCGCGGAGGTCCTCCTCGACGCCGCCCGCGCCCCCCTCGCGCGCTCCCAGGTCGACCCCGAGTACCTCGTCCTCGTCGATCCAGAGACCCTCGAGCCCCTCCGGGAGCTCGACCGCCCCGCACTCCTGACCCTCGCCGCGCGCATCGGGGGGGTCCGTCTGATCGACAACCTCACCCTCCACCCCACGCGGGCGCCCGCGCAGGTGGCCCGAAAACCGGCGCCGACGCCGAAGGGCAAGCGCACGCGAGGAAAGGCCGAGGTCGTATGCAGCGCGTGATGCTCAAGTCCAAGATCCACCGCGCCACCGTCACCGACTGCGATCTCAATTACGTCGGCTCCATCACCATCGACCCCGACCTCCTCGAGGCCGCCGACATCCTCGAGCACGAGCAGGTCCACGTCGTCGACGTCGACAACGGGGCGCGCTTTGAGACCTACACCATCGCCGGCCGGCGCGGCTCCGGCGCCATGAAGGTCAACGGCGCCGCCGCCCGGCTCGTCCACCGGGGCGACACCATCATCGTCATCTCCTACGCGAGCTACGACCGCGCCGAGCTCCAGGAATACGAGCCCCGCGTCGTACACGTGCAGGAGCAGACCAATCGCATCATCACCGTCGACGACGCGGTGGCGACCCTACTGTCCGAGCCCGTCTCCCAGGGGACGGACCCGAGGGCCTGAGAGGTCCGGGGCGTCAACCGCGACAGAGAGGAAGGAACCGATCATGTCCAGCCACCCCCACCTCCAGAGCCCCCCCGGCGCGGCCCAGACCCACCCCGGCGCCGCACAGATCCCGGCCGACCCGGGCCGCCTGCCGACGACCCTCCCGCTCCTCGCCGAGAAGAAGCGCCTCGGCGAACCCCTGGTGATGGTCACCGCCTACGACTACCCGAGCGCCCGGGCCGCGGAGGCCGCGGGCGTCGATCTCGTCCTCGTCGGGGACTCCGCCGCGACGACCGTCCTCGGCTACTCCGCCACCACCCCCGTCGACCTCGAGGACATGCTCGTCCTCGCCCGCGCCGTCCGCCGGGGCCTGAAGACGCCCCTGATGATCGGCGACCTCCCCTTCGGCTCCTACGAGGTCTCCGACGAGCAGGCGATTGGAACCTCCATTCGCATGGTCAAGGAGGCGGGCTGCGAGGTCGTCAAGCTCGAGGGCGGCGGCCCGTCCTCGGTGAGCCGCGCCCGCGCCATCATCGGCGCCGGCATCCCCGTGATGGGGCACGTCGGCCTCACCCCCCAGAGCTCCACCGCCCTCGGCGGCTGGAAGGCCCAGGGCCGCACCGCGGGGGCCGCTGCCCGCATCGCCCGCGAGGCCCTCGCCCTCCAGGAGGTCGGCTGCTTCGCCATCGTCTTCGAGGCCATCCCCGCCGCCGTCACCGAGGAGCTCATGGCCCACATGGAGGTCCCCGTCATCGGCATCGGCGCCGGCGGGGCCACCGACGGGCAGGTCCTCGTCTTCCACGACCTCCTCGGCATCCGCGAGGGCCTCGGCCCCCGCTTCGTCAAGCGCTACGCGAACCTCCAGCAGGAGATGAACTCAGGCGTCGCCGCCTACGCCGAGGACGTCCGCACCCGGCGCTACCCCGGCCCTGAGCACACCTACTCGATCGGGGCCGAGGAGCTCGCGGAGCTGCGGGCGCTGCTCGGCTGATACTCGATCCGCCTGATCACCCGCGCGGGCGCGCCGGCAACGACGGAGAAGGGTTCGACGTCGTGGGCGACGACGCTGTTGGCGCCGATCACGCAGCGCTCGCCGATGGTGACGCCGCTGGTGACGACGACGTTGGCGCCGAGCCAGCAGTTGTCGCCGATCCGCGTGGGGCCCTTGCTCTCGAAGCCCTGCCAGGTGATGGGGCGGGTGGGGTCGTCGTAGCGGTGGGAGGCGTCGGAGATGAAGCAGCCGTTGGCGACCATGCAGTGCGCGCCGATCTCCACGAGCTCCGCCGAGGCGATCATCACGCCGCGGTTGAGAAAGGTCCCCGCGCCGATCCGCACACGGGCGCGGCCGGGCGCGGTGATCCAGACGTCGGGCTCGAGGAGCGCCCCGGGGCCGACCTGGAGGCGCCCCTCCCGCATGGCCTCAAGGACGTTCCCGTGGATCGGCCAGCGAAGGAAGGCCTCGCGGCGCATGAAGCGCCAGTGGATCTGGGCGCGGTTCCAGGGGAGGGAGTTGCGCTCGTACCAGCGCCACTTCTGCGCCCAGAGGCGAGCCTGGCGAGCGAGGTCCCGATGCGCGAGGGCCTCGTGCTCGGGGCGTCTCACGCGGGGACTTCTCCGCTCACGCGGCGACCTTCGCGCGGCGGGGGCGTTTGGCGCTCTTGCCCTTCGCCCCGCCCTTCCCGGCGCCCGCGGGGTGCGCGTGGAGGATCTCTGAGAGGAAGCGCCCGGTGTGGGAGGCGGGCTCGGCCGCGACCTCCTCGGGGGTGCCGGCGGCGATCACGAGGCCGCCCTCCTCCCCACCCTCGGGTCCCATGTCGATCAGGCGGTCGGCGCACTTGATCACGTCGAGGTTGTGCTCGATCACGACGACGCTGTTCCCGGCGTCGACGAGCCGCTGGAGCACGTCGAGGAGGCGCTCGACGTCGGCGAAGTGCAGGCCCGTGGTGGGCTCGTCGAGGATGTAGAGAGTGCGGCCGGTGGCGACCTTCGAGAGCTCTGTGGCGAGCTTCACGCGCTGGGCCTCCCCACCGGAGAGGGTCGTGGCGGGCTGGCCGAGGCGCAGGTAGCCCAGGCCGACCGCGTCGAGGGTCTCGAGGCGCCGGCGGATCTTGGGGATGTGCACGAAGAACTGAAGGGCCTCCTCGACGGACATCGCGAGGACCTCGGCGATGCTGCGGCCCTTGAAGCGCACTTCGAGGGTCTCCCGGTTGTAGCGCCGCCCGTGGCACTGCTCGCAGGGGACGTACACGTCGGGGAGGAAGTGCATCTCGATCTTGATCTGCCCGTCCCCGCGACAGACCTCGCACCGCCCACCCTTTACGTTGAAGCTGAATCGTCCCGGCTTGTACCCTCGGGCACGAGCCTCCTGGGTCTTCGAGAAGAGATCACGGATGACGTCGAAGAGACCCGTGTAGGTCGCGGGGTTCGAGCGCGGGGTGCGCCCGATCGGGGACTGGTCCACCGCGATCACCTTGTCGAGCTGATCGAGGCCCTCGATCGCGCGGTGCGCCCCTGGTCGTGGCCGCGCCCGGTGCAGGCGCGCCGCGAGGGCCTTCAGGAGCACCTCGTTCACGAGCGTCGACTTCCCTGAGCCCGAGACGCCGGTCACGCAGGTGAGCGCCCCGAGCGGGACGCTCACGTCGATGTCGCGGAGGTTGTGCTGGCTGGCCCCGATGATCTCCACGTAGCCGCTCGGCGTCCGCCGCCGCACGGGCGACTCGATGAAGCGCGCCCCGGAGAGGAACTGCCCCGTCAGGGAGCCCTCCACGCGCTGGATCTCTGCGGCGGTCCCCTGGGCGACGATCCACCCGCCGTGCTCCCCCGCCCCGGGGCCGAGGTCGACGACGTGGTCCGCGGCGCGCATCGTCTGCTCGTCGTGCTCGACCACGATCACCGTGTTCCCCAGGTCCCGCAGGCGCTCCAGGGTACCGATCAGCTTGGAGTTGTCGCGCTGGTGCAGCCCGATCGAGGGCTCGTCGAGGATGTACAGGACGCCCACGAGCGAGGAGCCGATCTGCGTGGCGAGGCGAATCCGCTGGGCCTCCCCGCCGGAGAGCGTCGCCGCGGCCCGGTCCATCGAGAGGTAGCCGATCCCGACGTTCTCCAGGAACCGCAGCCGCTCCGATATCTCCCGCAGGATCAGCCGCGCCACGTGGCGGTCGGTCTCCGAGAGCTCGACCTCCTGCAGCCACTCGAGCGCTCGCCGCGTGGAGAGCGCGCAGAAGTCCTCGAGGCGCGTCCCCCCCACGAGCACCGCGCGCGACTCCGCCCGCAGGCGCGCCCCCCCGCAGACCGGGCAGGGGCGCAGGGACATGTACTCCTCGATCTTCTCCCGCGTGCTCTCCGAGTCCGTCTCCCGGTGGCGGCGTTGGAGGTTCGCCACGACCCCCTCGAAGCGCGTCCCGTAGGAGCGCCTGCGGCCGTAGCGGTTGCGGTAGGTGATCTGCAGGCGCTCCCCCCCCGTCCCGTAGAGGAACAGGTCGCGATGCTCCTCCGGGAGCTCCTCCCACGGGGTCCAGAGATCCACCCCGTAGGTCTCCGCGATCGCCTCCGTGACCTGCTCGTTGTAGTTGGAGGTGCTGTTGGTCCACGGCGCCAGCGCCCGCTCGGCGATCGAGAGCGTCGGATCGGGGACGATCAGTTCGGGGTCGATCTCCATCTGTGCCCCGAGCCCCGTGCAGTGCTCACAGGCACCGTGGGGCGAGTTGAATGAGAAAATCCGCGGCTCCAACTCCACCAAAGACGGGCCATGGACGGGACAGGCGAACTTCTCGGAGAAGGTGATCACGCTGCCCGCCGGCGGCGCCTCCCCAGGGATGATCTGCGTCGTCGCCAAACGCACGCCTCGCGCGCCCGTCGAGCGCTTGCCCGGCTCATCCTCGCCCGCGGTCTCGCCCGAGCGTCCGACGATCTCGACCTCGACGAGCCCGTCCGCAAGCCCGACGGCCGTTTCGATCGAGTCCGCGAGGCGCTTGCGCAGCTCGTGGCGCATCACCAGGCGATCCACCACCACCGAGATGTCGTGCTTGTAGCGCTTGTCGAGCACGATCGTCTCCTCCAGCAGCCGCACCCGATCGTCGATCCGCACCCGCGTGAGCCCGTCCGCACGCAGCTCGTCCAAGAGCTTCCCGTACTCCCCCTTCCGACCCCGCACGATCGGCGCCATCACCATGAAGCGCGTCCCCTCGGGGAGCTCCATCACCTGATCGATGATCTGCTCGGCCGACTGCCCCACGATCGGCCTCCCGCACTTCGGGCAGTGGGGCTTGCCCACCCGCGACCAGAGCAGCCGCAGGTAGTCGTAGATCTCCGTCACCGTCCCCACCGTCGAGCGCGGGTTGCGCGAGGTCGTCTTCTGGTCGATCGAGATCGCCGGCGAGAGCCCCTCGATCGAGTCCACGTCCGGCTTGTCCATCTGCCCCAGGAACTGCCGCGCGTACGCCGACAGCGACTCCACGTACCGCCGCTGCCCCTCCGCGTAGATCGTGTCGAACGCCAGCGACGACTTCCCCGACCCCGAGAGGCCCGTGATTACGACGAGCGCGTCGCGGGGAAGCGTCAGCGAGACGTCCTTTAGGTTGTGCTCGCGCGCGCCCGAGACGACGATCTGGTTGCCGGGGGGCATCTGACGGTCATTCTACGCCCCCGAACAGACGTTCGATTGCGACAGAGCGGCTCCGCGCTATTCTTTACTTGTGGCGACAAACGTAAAGAAAACGACAGGCAAGGTCAGACGCGTGGCGGGCCGCTCCCGAGTCTCCGCCAAGCACCAGGTCACGATCCCGAGCGCCACGTTCAATGAGGCAGGGCTGCACGAGGGGGACCTCGTGCAGATCAGAGCACAGGGACCCGGACGGGTCTTGATCGCGCGCGTGGACGATCTCATCGATCAGTACGCGGGCTGCCTGAGCAGCGGCGGCAAGCTCGGCCGGACCGTGCGCGGACTGCGTCAAGAGTGGGACTGATCCTGCTCGACTCGACGGTCGTCGTCGGCTTTCTCGACGCCGACGACGCCTTTCACGAGGCCAGCGTCGCGAAGCTCAAGGAGGTCATCAGCGCCCATCACCTGGCGGCCTCGGTCGTCAGCTATGCGGAGGTCATGACCGGCGTTACGCTCGGGCACCACCCAAAGGCGCATGTGGACGGGTTCTTCGAAGCGTTCATTGCCAGTCTCCTGCCGGTCGACAGGACGATCGCGGCGCGCGGCGCGGAGCTGAGAGGCAGACGCCGGTCCCTGCCGATGCCCGACGCGCTGATCCTGGCCACGGCCGATCTCAACGTGGATGTCGAGACTGTCATCTGCGCTGACGGCGACTGGCCGAAGGTCGCCGGGCTTAACTGTCGGGTGGAGCTGTTGAAAGTCGGCGCGCCCAACCGCAATCGAGTCTTATAGCCATGACGCGATTCGTCCCTCTGTCCTCCGGAGGAGATCCGAAGGACAGAGGGACGACTGAACCAAACGCCCGTTTAAGCCAGCTTCTCTCCTTTAGATAATATTTCAGTCTTCCATTTACCTTCTTTAGTGTTTTTAACGCCCAAGCTGCTACATTCCCCTTTAAATTCGATCACTACGCCAGAAGTTGCTTTAGTGCCTTCGTAAGCGGCTTTAAGAGACACTTCTTCGGTACCGTTATTGGTTGCCGGACCTTTCTT